>NZ_JABXWS010000048.1:0-99147 GCF_015594425.1 Novosphingobium sp. HR1a | reverse complement strand
CCGCACCGGTGCTGGCCGCCGCGCCCGGGACCGAGATCGCGCCCCAGGCCAACCGCTTCGCCAGCCCGACCGTCGTGTTCGACGCGGGCACCGGCGCTGCCGTGCCCGTTGCGGGTGTCGCCGGAGAAGTCGCCAAGGCAGGCGGCGGGACGGCCAACGACGACTTCGCTGCGCGCATCGGCGGCCCCGGCTCGACCGCATCGGCCGCACGTTCGTTCGATCCGGCCACCACGGTCACGCAGGGCACGCTGATCCCCGCCGTGCTGGAAACCGCGATCGACACCGACGTCCCCGGCTATGTGCGCGCCATCGTCTCGACCGACGTGCGCAGCTTCGACGGCAAGCGCGTGCTCGTCCCGCGCTCCTCGCGCCTGATCGGCCAGTACAAGAGCGGGCTGACGGCGGGCCAGAAGCGCGCCTATGTGATCTGGAGCCGCCTGATCCGTCCGGACGGCGTCTCGGTGAACCTCGGCTCGCCCGCGATCGCGTTCGGCGGCGAGACCGGCCTGCCGGGCAAGGTCAACACGCACTTCTTCGAACGCTTCGGCTCGGCCATGCTGCTCTCGGTAGTCGGCGGGCTGACGACGCTGGCGTCGAGCGGTTCCAACGTCGTCATCGGCGGCGGCACTTCGGCGGCCTCGGCGGCGGTGCAGAGCGGGTCGAGCATCGGCCCGACCATCCGCGTGCGCCAGGGCGAGCCGATCCGCGTGTTCACCGCCAAGGACCTGGACTTCAGCGCGGTTCAGTGAGCGATCATGGCCGAAGTCCTCACCTTGCAGCCTGCTGCTGCGCATGCGTCCGTGACTGTGGCGCCCATGGCTGACACGCCCATCCATGCGGAGCCGCGCAGCGTCTATCTCGACGCCTACCTCGCGCCGTTGCGCCCGTGGCTCGACAAGGAGACGGTGACCGAAATCCTCGTCAACCGCCCCGGCGAGATCTGGGTGGAAGACGCGGCGCTGTCCGGCATGCAGTGCATCGCGCTGCCGCAGATGGACAACCGCCTGCTGCAGCGTCTCGCGGAGCAGGTCGCGCGGATCAGCCACCAGGGCATCAATCGCGAGCATCCGCTGCTCTCGGCGACGCTTCCGGCTTATGGCGGGCACTCAGGCGCGCGTATCCAGCTGGTCGGGCCGCCCGCCACGCGCGCGAACTGGGCGCTGGCGATCCGTCGGCATCGATTGCTGGAACTGCCGCTCGATGCCTACGATCGCGGCCCGATCCCGCCGCATATCGAGGAACCCGCGCCCGACGCCATGCTGGAGCCGATCGCCTTCCTGCGCGACGCGATCCGGCGGCGTCGGACGATCCTGATCTCGGGCGGCACTTCGACCGGCAAGACCACGTTCCTCAATGCGATGCTGTCCGAAATCCCGGAGCATGAGCGCGTGGTGCTGGTCGAGGATACCGCCGAACTGCGCCTGCCGGGCGCGAACGGCGTCGGCCTCATCGCCGTGAAGGGCGAACTGGGCGAGGCCAAGGTCTCGGCCAACGACCTCCTGCAAGCGGCGCTGCGCCTGCGTCCCGACCGCATCGTGCTGGGCGAACTGCGCGGCACCGAGACGGTCAGCTTCCTGCGCGCCATCAACACGGGCCACCCGGGTTCGTTCTCGACCGTCCACGCGAACACTCCGCGCGGTGCGCTGGAGCAGATCGCGCTGATGTCGATGCAGACCGGTATCGGCCTGACCCGCGCGGAGACGCTGGAATATGCGTCCTCGGTGATCGACATCGTGGTGCAGCTCGACCGCAGCGGCGGCAAGCGCGGCATCTCGGCGATCGCGGAGAGCAAGACGCTGGTGTGATGCGCTTGTTGGGTTTCGTTGATGGGGCTTCGACAAGCTCAGGCTGAGCGGGTTTGAGAGCGGGTCTTTAAATCCCGCTCAGGCTGAGCCTGTTGAGGCCCCACCAACGCGCAACGAGGTTTCCGGATCAAGCCGGGATCAACATCACGCCTCGATCGCGGACCCTTGTGCGTCCTGCACCCGGCATCCCAGTCTTAGCCAGTCGGCCAGCGCTTTCAGGTCCTTGCCGTTGCCCGCGCCGTAGAGCGGCCGCACGGCGTCCTGCACGGTCAGCACCAGCGTGCCCTGCTCCACGGCCAGCGAGGTCGCGGCAAGACCGCCCGCAACGCCGCCGGTCAGGCGTCGGCACAGGCGCACCGCGAGGCCCCAGCCAATCGCGCGGCGCAAGTCCTCGTCGCTGGCCAGCTTGGTGAACTGCGGCGGCACCTCGGTCTCGCCGGAGTTCGCAAAGACGGTCATCGCCATCATGCCGCGCCCGCGCATGTCGAGGCCGATCCAGCGCTTGCGCAGGGCCCAGGTAAGCGCTTCCTCGGTGCGCATGTTCGGTTCGGTGCGCATCGCGGCGAGGGCGAGCAGGCTGGCGGCCTTGCGCAAGTCGGCGTCGGTCCGGGCCTGCGTGCAGGCGGGGGCGGTCCATTCGGCGATGCGCACGGCGTCGTCGGCGCTGACGCGGGCGGTCTGCGCGAAATCGGCGACGCTGGCCAGCATCGGGCTTTCCTGACGGATGCTCTCGGGAAGCTGCATGTGCAGCAGCCCTTCGCGCAGGCCCCAGGACGAGAAGATCAGGCGTGAGGGATGCAGTTGCCCGACCATCTGCGCCATCAGCGCGGCGGCGTCGGGCAGTGTGGCAAGGCGCGAGGCAGAGATGCGCGGATCGGGGTTCTCGAGCTTGCCCTTGGCGAACTGCCGGGCGAGATGCATCGCCTCGGACGGGGCGAGTTCGAAGCCATGCGGATCGTCCACCGGCCAGTCGAGCACGCGCATCGCCTGCAGCGCCAGCGCGCGCCACGAACCGCCGACGATGTAGAGCGGTATCCCGCGGCCGCCGTGGTGACCATTGACGCCCCAGCCCCGCGCGGAAAGGCCGTCGCGCACGGCAGCGGCGAACTTCTGCTGGCCCAGCGCGCGCAGGTCCGGCAGGCGCAAGGTGCCGAAGGGAAGGGTGATCCCGCCCGGAGCGATGCCGCCGGGAACCGCCGCGTCGATCTCCACCAGTTCGAGGCTGCCACCGCCGAGGTCGGCCGCGATGCCGCGCGCGCCCGGGAAGGCGGCGATGACGCCGGTGGCGCTGGCGCGGGCTTCCTCCTCGCCAGAAAGCAGGCGGGGAGAGAGACCGAAGCCGCGCACGGCCTCAAGGAATGCAGGTCCGTTGGAGGCATCGCGCGCGGCGGCGGTGGCGACGCATTCGACGTCGTCCACCCCCTGCAGCCGCAGCAGCGTGGCGAATCGCGCCAGCGCGGCGAGGGCCGTGCGCATCGACTTCTCGCCGATCGCGCCGGTGCGGCCGAGGTCCTTGCCGAGCCGGGCGTTGACCTTCTCGTTGAGCACGACGACCGGCGAACGCGGCGGCCCGTTGTAGACGACGAGGCGTACCGTGTTCGATCCGATGTCGATGATGGCGCGCCGGGCGCTGGACTGGCTGATGCCGATCATTCTGGTCAATACTTACCACAAGGGCCCAAGGTTGCGATGCGCTCTTTAGAGCGGCGCTGACGCAAGGTGAAGTGTGAGGGGTCACATTTGTCCCCTCTCTCGTCATCTTTGCGCGGGAATGTGAACCTGTCGTTCGTCATTGCGAGCGCGGCTTCGCTGTGCTCGCAATGACGAAGGGGCTGGGAATCGTGTCAGATGTTGCCACGCCTCAGCGACAGCTTCGGCACCTTTCGTCCACTGTCGAGTGCTGCGCCGCGTCCGGAAAGCGACGGGTTGGTCATGAAATAGCGGTGGAGATTGAAGGGGTTCTCCACTTCGCCGACGCGGTCGTAGGAACCGTCCGGCGCCAGATCCCAAGACTGTTCGGAGTCCAGCAGGTTCGCCAGCATGACCTGGTCGAGCACCTGGTCGTGCACCGTCTTATTGCGGATCGGCAGCAGCACTTCGACGCGGCGGTCGAGGTTGCGGCTCATGCCGTCGGCCGAGGTGATGAACAGCTTGGCGCGGCGGTTTGGCAGGTAGGCGCCGTTGGCGAAAGCCCAGATGCGCGCGTGTTCGAGGAAGCGGCCGATGATCGACTTGACCGCGATGTTCTCCGACAGGCCCGGCACGCCCGGACGCAGGCAGCAGATGCCGCGCACGACGAGGTCGATGTCCACGCCCGCCCGGCTGGCGGCATAGAGGCGGTCGATCAGGTCGGGGTCGGTCAGCGAGTTCAGCTTGGCCCAGATCGCCGCGGGCTTGCCGGCTTCGGCATTGGCGATCTCGGCGTCGATGCAGTCGTTGAGGGTCGAGCGCAGTGAGATCGGGGAGATCGAGAGCATTTCGAGGCTCTTGGGCTCGACGTAGCCGGTGATGAAGTTGAACAGGCGCACCACGTCGCGTCCCGCCGCCGGTTCGGCGGTGAAGTACGACAGGTCGGTATACACGCGCGCGGTGATCGGGTGGTAGTTGCCGGTGCCGAAGTGGCAGTAGGTCCGGTACGAACCGTTCTCGCGCCGCACCACCGCCGAAACCTTGGCGTGGGTCTTCCAGTCGACGAAGCCGTAGATCACCTGGACGCCCGCGCGTTCGAGCTGGCTGGCCCAGAGCAGGTTCTGCTCCTCGTCGAAGCGGGCTTTCAGTTCGACCACGGCGGTCACCGACTTGCCCTGCTCGGCCGCCTGGATCAGCGCCGAGATGATCGCCGACTGCTTGCCCGCGCGGTAGAGCGTCTGCTTGATCGCCACCACGTCCGGGTCGAGCGCGGCCTGGCGCAGGAAGTCGATGACGACCTCGAAGCTCTCGTAAGGATGCTGGACGACGATGTCCTTCTCGCGGATCGCCGCGAAGATGTCGCCGTCATGTTCCAGGATGCGCTCGGGGTAGCGCGGGGTGTAGGGCTCGAACTTCAGCTCGGGCCGGTCCTCGTCGCAGATCGCCGACAGGCCCGAGAAGCCGATGATGCCGTCGGTCTTCATGATGAGGGCCTTGTCGAGGCCCAGCTGCGTGCGCAGGATTTCCTCGGCGGCCGGGTCGAACTTGCCCTGCAGTTGCAGCACGATGACGAGGCCGCGGCGGCGGCGCTGGATCGCGGTGCGGAAGTAGCGCACGAGGTCCTCGGCGTCTTCCTCGACCTCGAGGTCGCTGTCGCGCAGGATGCGGAACACGCCGTGGCCGTTGAAGCGGAAGCCGGGGAACAGCTCCTCGGTGTTGCGGCAGATCAGGTCCTCGATCGAGATCCAGGATGCCTCGGCGCCCGGAATGCGCACGAAGCGCGGCAGCGGCGAGGGGATCAGCACCATCTCCATCACCGACGCCTCGTCCGCCTCGCGCGTCAGCGAGAACAGTACGCCGATGCCCTGGTTGGCGACGAAGGGGAAGGGGTGCGCCGGGTCGATCGCCTGCGGGGTGATCACCGGCATGACCTGTTCGATGAAGTATTCGCGCAGCCACTTCTCGCGCTCGCGGTCGAGCTTGTCATCCTCGCCGACGACGGTGATGCCTGCTTCGCCGAGCTGGGTCTTGAGGGTGGACCAGGTTTCCTGCTGGATTCGCTCCAGCTCCATCACTTTTTCGTGCGTGACCGCGATCGCCTGCGACGGGGTGAGGCCGTCCATCGAGATTTCCTCGATCTGGCGGCGCACCTGCGCGTGGAAGCCGGCGACGCGCACCATCAGGAACTCGTCGATGTTGTTGCCCGAGATCGACAGGAAGCGCAGCCGCTCCAGCAGCGGATAGTTCGGGTTGCAGGCCTCGGCCAGCACGCGCTCGTTGAAGGCGAGCCAGCTCAGTTCGCGGTTGAAGTAGCGCGAAGGCAGGGTGGCGAGGTCTTCGGTTTCCTCCACGTCCTGCGCGGGTTCGTTGGCGGTCAGCATGTCCATGGTATTCACGAGAAGCCCTTTCGCACGCAAGAATGACACAAGTGCGACGGTGTGGGGAAGGTTTTACGCCCACTGTTGAACAATCGTTGCAGCGCAGCATTGAATCGCGCACACTCCGTTTCGATGATCAAGGCAGCCCTGCACCATCTCACCCGCTACCGCTATTCGCGGCGCATCCGTCTCGGCCCCCAGGTTATCCGGCTTCGCCCGGCGCCGCACAGTCGGACGGAGGTGCCCAACTACTCGCTGAAGATCAGCCCGCCCGACCATTTCCTGAACTGGCAGCAGGACCCGCACGGCAACTGGCTGGCGCGCGTGGTGTTTCCCGATCCGGTCGATCATTTCTCGATCGAGGTCGATTTGCTGGCGGAACTGGCCGTCATCAACCCGTTCGACTTCTTCGTGGAACCGGAGGCGGAGGAATATCCCTTCGCTTATTCGGAAGGCATGAAAGCGGATCTTTCCGCCTATTTCGAGGTCGAGGAGCAAGGCCCGCTGTTCGAGGCGCTGGTGGCCCAGCATGCCGACTACGAAGGCCGCACGGTCGATTTCCTCGTCGACATCAACAGCCGCCTGCAGCAGCGCATCGACTACGTGATCCGCATGGAGCAGGGCGTGATGACGCCCGAGGAGACGCTGAAGGTCGGCATCGGATCGTGCCGCGATTCGGCGTGGCTACTGGTGCAGCTGCTGCGCCGCCTCGGCTTCGCGGCGCGGTTCGTGTCCGGCTATTCGATCCAGCTGGTCGCCGACGTGCTGCCCAAGGAAGGGCCGGTCGGCGTGCTGGAGGACGTCACCGACCTCCACGCCTGGGCCGAGGCCTATGTCCCCGGCGCGGGCTGGATCGCGCTCGACGCGACGTCCGGCATGTTCGCGGGCGAGGGGCATATTCCCTTGTGCGCCGCGCCGCATTACCGCTCCGCCACCCCGATCGAGGGCATGGCCGAGCCCGCCGAAGTCGATTTCGACTTCAAGATGAACGTCAGCCGCATCGCCGAAGCGGTGCGCATCACCAAGCCTTTCACCGACGAGCGCTGGGACGGCCTGCTGGCGCTGGGCGACAAGGTGGACGCGGACCTCACCGCCTGGGGCGTCAACCTGACGATGGGCGGCGAGCCGACCTTCATCGCCGCCACCGACTTCGAGGCGCCGGAGTGGAACAGCGCCGCGGTCGGCCCGACCAAGGCTGCCTATGCAGACAAGCTGATCCGCCTGCTGCGCGCGAAGTTCGCGCCGGGATCGCTGCTCCACCACGGGCAGGGCAAGTGGTATCCCGGAGAGACGCTGCCGCGCTGGGGCTACTCGATCTACTGGCGCAAGGACGGCGTGCCGATCTGGCATGACGACAGCCTGATCGCAGGGGAGAAGCCGCTGGAGAAGGGCGGCGATCCCGATCCGGTGCCCACCATCGACGTGCTCGCCGCCGCCAACCTGCTGGCCGGCGCGGCGCAGGGGCTGGGGCTGGAGCGCGGCTACGTCCAGCCGGTGTTCGAGGATCGCGGCGTCTGGATGCTGCGCGAGGACGAACTGCCGGTGAACACCACGCCGCTCGACCCTGCGATCGAGGACGAGGAACTGGCCCGCCGCTTCCGCCGCACGTATCGGCGAGGGGTGGAGCAGCCGGTCGGCGTCGTACTGCCGGTGCAGCGCTGGAACGCGAAGGATAAGTCCACGCCGCGCTGGAAGAGCGAATACTGGCGCGTGCGCAAGGGCGTGCTGACGGCGGTTCCGGGCGATTCCGCGCTGGGTTATCGCCTGCCGCTGGGCTCGCTGCCCTATGTGGCGCCGGCCGACTTTCCCTACATCCACCCGCGCGACACGGCAGAGCCGCGCCAACCCCTCGCCGATTTCCGTCTCCAGGCGATCGAGCGCGGCAATCAGGGGCGCGAGGTCGGCACGGCGCAGCGTTCCCAGGCGGTGCCCGAGCCGCACAGCTTTACCGGTCCGGCGGTCGATCAGGACATCATCGAGGGCGCCGTGCGCACGGCCGTCACGGTCGAGCCTCGCGGCGATTACCTGGCCGTGTTCATTCCCCCGGTTGAGGCGCTTGAGGACTACCTCGAACTCGTCGCCGCGATCGAGGCGGTGGCCGAGGTGCAGAAGCTGCCGATCCGGATCGAGGGCTATGCGCCGCCGCCGGACCCGCGCCTGATGGTGCTCAAGGTCACCCCCGATCCCGGCGTCATCGAAGTCAACATCCATCCTTCCGCCAGCTGGCGCGAGACGGTGGAGATCACCGAGACGCTCTACGACTGCGCGCGCGAGATCGGGTTGACCGCCGACAAGTTCATGGTCGACGGCCGCTCGATCGGCACCGGCGGCGGCAATCACATCGTGCTGGGCGGGCCGACCTTGCTCGACAGCCCGTTCATCCGCCGCCCGGACCTGCTCAAGAGCTTCGTCACCTACTGGCAGCGGCATCCCTCGCTCAGCTACCTGTTCTCCGGCCTGTTCATCGGCCCGACCAGCCAGGCGCCGCGCATCGACGAGGCTCGGCACGACGCGCTCTACGAACTGGAAATCGCGCTCTCGCAGGTGCCCGGTCCGCACATGCAGCAGCCCGCGCCGTGGGTGGTGGACCGCCTGTTCCGCAACCTTCTGGTGGACGTGACCGGCAACACCCACCGCACCGAGATCTGCATCGACAAGCTGTTCTCGCCCGATGGCCCGACCGGCCGCCTCGGCCTCGTCGAGTTCCGGGGCTTCGAGATGCCGCCCGAGGGCCGCATGTCCTGCGCCCAGCAGCTGCTTCTGCGCGCGCTGACGGCGTGGTTCTGGCGCGAGCCGGTGGAAGGCCCGCTGGTGCGCTGGGGCACGCAGCTGCATGACCGCTTCATGCTCGGCCATTACGTATGGGCCGATTTCCTCGACGTGCTGGATGACCTGCGCCGCGCCGGGTACGACTTCGACCCGTCGTGGTTCGAGGCGCAGCGCATGTTCCGCTTCCCGGTCCACGGCGAGGTCGAGGGCGGCGGCGTCAACCTTCAGATCAGCCACGCGCTCGAACCTTGGAACGTGCTGGGCGAAACCGGCGCGATCGGCGGCACCGTGCGCTACGTGGACAGTTCCACCGAGCGGCTGCAGGTCAAGGCGACGGGGCTTGTCGAAGGCCGTCACGTCATCACCTGCAACGGCCGCCGCGTGCCGCTGACCAAGGTGGCGCACGGCGAAGGCGTGGGCGGCGTGCGCTACAAGGCGTGGTGGCCGTCGGAGAGCATGCATCCGATGCTGCCGCCGCATGCGCCGCTGACCTTCGACATCTACGACTTGTGGAACGGCCGCTCGCTGGGCGGCTGCGTCTATCAGGTCGCGCATCCGGGCGGGCGCAGCTACGACACGGTGCCGGTCAACGACTACGAGGCCGAGGCCCGGCGCAAGGCGCGGTTCCAGGATCACGGCCACTCTCCGGGGCCGCTGCCGGTGCCTGCGGAGGAACTGCCGAGTGAATTTCCCTACACTCTCGACCTCAGGCGGCCCTCGCGGCTAATGTAGGGGCATGTTCGAGGGGTGCAGCGCGCATAGATCATTCGTCGTCCTGGACTTGATCCGGGACCGCTGGCTGTCTTTAGGCAGGTGCCATCGGCAAGGCGCCCCGATGCCAAGCGGGTTGGTCACGGCCAGCGGTCCCGGATCAAGTCCGGGACGACGAGGTTTGCCATGGTGACCCGTCCTGCTTCCGGCCCCGATCTCGCCCCGACCGCGAGCTGGCTTGACGGCTATGCCGCCGAAGCCTCGCGAGGGGACCTGTTCGGCGATGCCAGCCGTCCGGTCGCCGACGTGTGGCGCAAGGTGGCGGCCGGGCTCGCCGCGGCGACCGATGGCGACCCTTCGGCGCTGCAGGACGCCACCGCGCGCCATGCCGCCGACCTCGGCCTCGCCTTCCGTCTGACCGGGGACGAGGACGAGCGTTCCTGGCCGCTCAACGCGATGCCGCTGATCGTCGGCGCGCAGGAGTGGAGCCAGGTCGAACGCGGCCTGATCCAGCGCGCCGAGCTGATGGAGGCGATCGCCACCGACATCTATGGCGAGCAGAAGCTGGTGGCGGACGGCCATCTTCCCGCCGCCGTCGTCGCCGGCAGCCCGTTCTTCGCGCGGCGCATGATCGGGCGCACGCCTCATGAGGGCCGCTTCATCCACGTCTACGCCGCCGACCTCGCACGCGGGCCGCGCGGGCAGTGGCGGGTGCTGCAGGACCGGGTGCGCGTGGCCGGCGGGATCGGCTATGCGCTGGAGAACCGCCTCGCCATGTCGCGCGCGATCGGCAACCTGCTGGCCGATGCCCATGCGCGGCGCCTGTCGGAGTTCTTCTCGGGCATGGTGGAGGGCATGGCCGCCGCCTGTCGCCGGGAGAATCCGCGCATCGCGCTGATGACGCCCGGTCGTTTCAACCAGACTTATGCCGAGCAGGCGCACCTCGCCCGCTACCTCGGCCTGCCGCTGGTCGAGGGGCGCGACCTCACCGTGCTTGACGAAAAGCTCTACGTCGGGACCATTGCCGGGCCCAAGCGCGTGGACGCGGTGTGGCGCTGGATCGATACCACCGCGCTCGATCCGCTGTCGTTCGACGCGAAATCGCAGCTGGGCGTGCCCAACCTGTTCGGGGCGTGGGCGGGCGGCGGCGTCGAGATGGTCAACTGGCCGGGCGTGGAGGTGCTCGAATCCGCCGCCTTCGCGGCCTTCATGCCGCGCCTGTGCCGCACCCTGCTGGGCGAGGCGCCGATCCTGCCCAACGTCGCGACATGGTGGTGCGGACAGGCGGTGGAAAGCTCCACCGTTGCCGCGCGGCTTGAGGAACTGGCGCTGGTTCCCGCATTCGGGCAGCCGGTGGAGGCGCTGGCGAACCGCAATCCGATCGCCGGGGCCGGGCTCGACGGCAAGTCCCGCGTCGCGCTGATCGACGCGCTGTGGCGGCGCCCCATGGACTATTGCGGGCAGGAGATCGTCCACCTCTCCACCACGCCCGCGATCATCGACGGGCAGATCGTGCCGCGCCCCTTCACCGTCCGCGCCTTCGTAGCGCGCACGGCCGACGGCGGCTGGACGGTCATGCCCGGCGGCTTCGCGCGCCTGTCTTCCAGCACCGCGCTGCCGACCTCGCTAATGGGCGACGGCGACTTGTCGGCGGACTTGTGGGTGGTGGACGACAAGCCCGCCGCCGCCCACCTCGGCAGCCGGGTGGCCGGAGAGCCGCCGATCTCGCGAGGGGGCGGCATCCTCGCCAGCCAGGCGGCGGACAACCTGTTCTGGTTCGGCCGCTACAACGAGCGCGCCGAGGCGATGGTGCGGGTGGTGCGCGCGATCCTCGCCAACCCGGCGGACAGCGACGGCAACGTCGATGCCGAAGGCGCCGCGCTGCCGCGCCTCGCCGCGCTCTTGGTCGAAGGCGGAGCGATCGAGGCGGCGACGGCGAAGCTCCCGATCGCGAAGATCTGCGCCCGCGCGCTTACCGAGACGCGGCTGGCCGGCGGCGTCGCCACGCTCATGCGCCGCCGCCAGCAGGTCGGCATGGCCCTGCGCGAGCGGTTCGCCCGCGATTTCTGGCGCATCGTCAGCCGCCCCATGCCCTCGATCAACGTCGAGCGCCCGCAATCGATGCTGTCGAGTGCCCGCTGGCTGACCGAGCATTTCAGCGCTCTCGCGGGCCTGATCTCGGAGAACATGGTGCGCTCGGCCGCGTGGCGCTTTCTCGAGATCGGGCAGCGACTGGAGCGCGCGCAGGCGATCTGCCGCACCGCGCGGCAATTGACGAAGGCGGGCGACGTCACCTCGCTCGGCCTGCTGCTCGACTTGTGCGACAGCCAGATCATCTATCGCAGCCGCTACCTCACCGGGCCGTCGCTCAACCCCGTGCGCGATCTCGTGCTGCTCGACCCCGACAACCCGCGCGCGTTGGTGTTCCAGGTGGCGCAAGTCGTCGCGCACCTTTCGGCGCTGCCGTCCTCGCGCGATGACAATATCCCCGAGCCCCCCTTGCGCGCCGCCCGCGCGCTGCTGGGCGAACTGCAGGCGCTGCTGGCGACCGACATGACGCCCGAGCGGCTGGCGGCGATGGAAGCGCAGTTGCTGGCGCTGTCGGATGCGATCTCGCTGCGCTACTTCCTGCAGCTTGACAACGAGGACGCCGAACGCAGGACCCCGCTGCTCTGATGCGCTATTCCGTAAGCCATATCACCACGCTCAAGTACGCGCAGTCGGTCAGCATGGCGCAGTTCAACGTGCGCCTGAAGCCCGCCCCCTGGAACGGGCAAGTGGTGAGCGACTACAAGCTGACGCTCGATCCCTCGCCTGCGCAAGTGGTGGAGGGGCAAGGCGGCTACCACGTCAACGAGGCGCGCTTCGCGCTGCGCGAGGTGACTTCGCAGGTCCAGATCGAGAGCCGCTTCACGGTGGAAGTCGAGCCGCTGCCGTTCTTCGTCGAGGATGCTGCCGGGCCGGGTCTTGCCGAACTGCGCGAGCGGGCGATGAAGAAGCCCGACCTCTCCGATCTCGCGCCCGCGTCGTACATCTTCGCCTCGCCGATCGCGCAGCCGCAGCACGAAATCGCGCGGTGGGCGGGGTCGCTGCTCAATGAGGCGATGCCGGTGATGGAGGCCGGGCGGGCGCTGATGTCGGCGATCCACGGGGAATTCACCTTCGATGCGGACGCGACCGAGACCGACACGCCGCCGATCGAGGCGTTCAACCGGCGGCACGGCGTCTGCCAGGACTTCAGCCACATCATGATCATCGCCGCGCGCGCGCACGGCATCCCGGCGGCCTACGTCAGCGGCTACTTGCGCACGCTGCCGCCGCCGGGGCAGGAGCGGCTGGTCGGCGCCGACGCCATGCACGCCTGGGTCAACTTGTGGTGCGGCGAGGAACTGGGCTGGGTCGGCTTCGATCCCACCAACGACAAGCTGGCGGACACCGACCACATCTTCCTCGGCATGGGACGCGACTATTCGGACGTGGCGCCGCTCGACGGCCGGTTCCGGGGCGCGGGGACGCAGGCGATGTACGCTTCGGTGGATGTCGCGCCGCTGGATTGAGGTTTGGCCGCAAGGAAGGCCCACCCCCGGCCTCTCCCGCAAGCGGGAGGAGAACAAGGCCCCCTCCCGCTTGCGGGAGGGGCAGCGAGACTTGGCAGCTTGCTGCCTAGTCGCAGCGGGGTGGGCGCGGTCGCGCACCCATTCGCGCAAGAGTGAAGCCGGACCGCGTCAGCGCCTATCTAGCACGGGCCGACTTCACTCTTGCGCGAATGGGTCAGTGGCTGATTTCAGTGGCTGCGGCCGGGATTGGCGACGGGCTCGCCGGGAAAGATCCCCGCGATGGCGAGCGCCGCGCCGATCTTCGACAGCGTTTCGAGCATGTCGCCCACGCTCTCCTCGGTCACCACCAGGTCCAGCGTCTCGCGAGTCGCGGTGGGGCCGCGGTCGCGCAGCGAGGTGATCAGTTCGAGAATCACCGCCTCGTGCTCCGACACATGGCTGCAGCCCATCGGGCAGAACGCCAGCGTATCGAGTGCGTCGCGGTTGAGCAGCACCATGGCGCGGTGGAACGGCTGCAAGCCCCCGATCATGCGCCAGCGCGCGAAAGCCGGGGCGAGAAGCTGCGCCGGGCACCGCTTGTGGCCGATCGCGGTGACCCACGCCCGCATGGACCAGACGAGGAACCGGCAGCCTTCGTCGAGGCTGCTGAGCGGGCGGTCGACGTACTTGTACATGGCGGGTCTCCTTTTAGGGCTTGCACATGCGAATGATTATCATTAGCTAGTGTTGCGCGGCTTGCTCCTCTCGTCAAGCCTGCACCAAGCCCGGAGAAACGCTTGTCATGGGGCGTTTCTCCCATCCTGTGACCTTGGCCGGGGCGGCTCCTTGCCTTGCCCGCCCCGGCCGTTTTTTCTTCAGGGTCACGGAGACGGCGAAAGGCCCGAAAATCGGCCAATTTTCTGCAGATACCGTCATCCCAGCGAAGGCTGGGACCGCTGGCCGCGAACAGGCCATCTGGCGTTCGAACGCCCTGCACGACATTGCGCGCCTAAAGACCGCCAGCGGTCCCAGCCTTCGCTGGGATGACGGTTCGATTATGCTCCGATTGTCCGCTGCTTATCCACAGGGGTTTCAACAGAATCGGCCACAGCGTCGCCCACCGCCGAATCAGCGGTAGTCGAAACCGCCCTTCGGCTGAATCTTGAGCGAATTCTGCTGCAGCGCCGTCATCAGGTACGAGCCGACGAGCAGCGGGAACTCCAGCATCTGCTTCTCGTCCCAGCTTTTCGCCAGCGTCGCCCATGTCGAATCGCTCAGGCAGTGGTCGGCGACCAGTTCCTCCACACCGCGCAGGACCGCCGATTCGTGCTCGGTCCAGCCGGGCGCGGCGGAGCCTTCCAGCACGCGCTCGATTTCCTCGGCCGTGACCCCGAAGGCCTTGCCGATATCGACGTGCTCGCTCCATTCGAAGGGCGCGCGGGCGAGCCAGGCAAGGCGCAGGACCGCCAGTTCACGATCGCGCCCGGGAATCGCGCCCTTCGCCAGCTCGATGCCGAGCACCATCTGGCCCTTGAACATGCCCGGATGGCGCAAGGTGATGAGGCTGACGTCGGGGAAGGGGCGGCTGTCGGGGATGGAGAACGCGGCGCGGATGACCTGCACCTGCTCCATGCCCTCGGGGGTGACGTCCTCCAGCCGCAGCGGCGCGTAGCGTGGGCCATTGGCGACGGTCTGCGCCATGCGCGCGTCGGCGTCGAAGTCGTACTTGCCGGTGATCGGTTCGGGCATTCGGGTTCCTCTTGTCAAGCGGCCCACTGGTCCATGTGGTTCAGGTAATCGGCGAAGCGTGCGCGCACGGCCTGCGGGTCGAGGCCGAAGCGGGCGGGATCGGGCTTGGCCATGCGCTCGGCGGCGGTGTTGCTCTCCCACCATATGGCCATGGCCTGCGCGAAGGCGGGCGAGACCGTCTCGCCCAGCCAGTCGTAAAGGCGGCGCACTTCGCCGAGCGGGGCGGCCTGCATGGCGCGGAAGTGGATGTCGAAGAAGCGATGGTCGTTGCCGGCCTCGCGAAAGGCGATGGCGCGGGTCATCGCCTCCGACCAGCACTGGACGTTGAGTTCGCCGATGTAGGCATGGTCGACATGGTCGGTGAACTTGCCGATGATCTCGGCATAGACGGTTGCGACCGAGAGCATCACGTCGGTCGGATCACGGTGCGTCATCACGAAACGCGCGTCGGGATAGGCAGCGTCGAGCGCATCCAGATAGAGCATGTGCGTCGGCGCCTTGAGGCGCCATGGCCGCGCGGGCTCACCCCACTGCAGGAGCCTCAGGGTACGCTTATGGTACGCGTAGGTGCCGCTGTGTGCCGTCTCCAGCAGCCACTGCGAGTAACTGGGCACCTGGGCGAAGGCCTGGAAGATCTGGCTGCGGAAATCGAGCGCCATGAGGTCCTGGCACTCCATGGCCCCGTCGATTCCGGAAGGCGTGCGGCTGCCGCCCTTGAGCGTCTCGTCTGCGGCGCTGGCTGAGGCGCCCCGGCGCGGGTCCGGTCCATCGACCGTCGAAGGCGGTGGGCAGGGCTGCGAACTCTCCCAGACCCGCAGGTAACGCACCCCCGGATCGCTGGATAGCAGGTAGGACAGCGCCGAGGAACCCGTGCGCGGCAGGCTGACCCCGAACAGGGGGCTGCGAATGTCCTCGTCGTCGATTTCGGGGTGGCGGGCGTACCAATCCTCGATCATCAGGCGCTGGCGCAAGTGCAGCAGGATGCGGTCGCGCAGCGCATGTTCCCCGGCCGAGGTAAGCCGCGCCTCGGTGTTCAGCGCCAGGACCAGCCGTTCGAGGCCCTCGCGAAAACCGTCGTCACCGAAATCGGCGAGCCCGGTCTGGCCTTGCGCGGCGGCCATCAACTCTGTGGCGGTTTCCATGGCGCTCTCCCCTCGGTGGGCCGATGTACTCGGCTCGGGGAGGTACTATGCGCGGGGTCGGAGAGAGCGCCAAACGCTGCGGCGATTTCGCCTCGTCGTCCCGGACTTGATCCGGGACCGCTGGCGGTCTTTAGGCGCAGGCCGTTCGCGCGGCGCGTGAAGAGAGGTGGGCTGTGCCCGGCCAGCGGTCCTGGATCAAGTCCGGGACGACGTCAGCCGCGCGAGGCTCTGACCGCAGCCCCGCCCGCGAACGGCGCGATGGCGATCAGTACGAGGCTGGCGGCGGCAGTGAGGGCAAGGCCGCTCTCGCCGCCGGTGCCGAGGCTTCCCGCGCCGAAGATCAGCACCGGGATGGCCATCGGGATGACCAGAAGGCCCGAAAGCGCCGCGCCTCCGCGCAGGCCGGACGTCAGTGCCGCTACCGTCACGCCGAGCGCCGCAAGGCCGGGAGTTCCCGCCAGCAGGCCGATCTCGACGATGCGCAGGCTATGGCCGTCCAGCCCCAGCAGGGCGGCGGCGGGCAGGGCGGCGAGCATCAACGGCGGCCCGAAACTCAGCCAGTGGGCGAGCACGCGCACCGCGATCACCAGTTCCTCGGAGATGCCGCGCAAGGCCCACTGGTCGAACAAGCCCTGTTCGATGTCGGGTTCGACCAGGCGGTCGAGCGGCAGGATCGCGGCGAGCAGCGCGGCGACCCAGATCACCCCGCCGCCCGTCTTCGCCAGCAGCGGTGCATCCGGCCCGACCGCGAAGGGGTAGAGCATCGACACCGAGAGGAAGAACAGCACCGGCAGCAGCGCCCCGCCACCGCGCCCGCCGAGCAGCAGCCGCGCAAGGTCGCGGCGCAGCAGCGCCATGACCCGGCTCACGCGGCGAACTCCGAGAGGTGGAGCGTGCGCAGGCCCGGCAGGCGGAACGGCTGGTGCGAGGCGATCATCGCGACGCCGCCGCTCGCGCAGTGCTCGGCGGTGATGGCCTCGGCGAGTTCGACGGCGTGCCCGTCGAGGCCGTTGAGCGGTTCGTCCAGCAGCCAGACTTTCGCCCCCTGGCCAAGCAGACGGGCAAAAGCGGCGCGTTTCTTCTGCCCGGTGGAGAGGTAGCGCACCGGCACGTCGAGCAGCGTGGTGAGGCCGAGGCGCTTGAGGTGAGCCTCTTCGCCAGCGCCATCAAGCTGTCGCCAAAAGCCGAGCGCGCGGCCCAGCGGCAGTGCCGGATCGAGGGCGGGGCGCTCGTCGAGCAGGCCGACGGCGCCGTCCACCGCGATCGTTCCCTCGAACGCGGGCGCAAGCCCGGCGAGAATGCGCAGCAGGCTCGACTTGCCGATACCGTTGTGGCCGGCGACCTGCATGGCCTCGCCTTTGCCAAGCGCGAGCGAAAGCCCGGCAAACAGCAACCTGTCGCCCCGACGGCACGCGAGATCGGTTGCGCTGACCACTGCCCCTTGCATGGGCGGGAGCCTTAGGGGAAACGCTGCGGGCTGCCAAGGAGACCGAAATGGCTATTGTTCGCCTCACCGACGCCCAGCGCGATGCCGCGCTCGCCGAATTGCCGCGCTGGAACTTGCGGGCCGACGGCCTCGCCATCGAAGCCGAGCTTAAATTCGGCGATTTCAACGAGGCGTTCGGCTTCATGACCCGCGTGGCGATCTATGCCGACAAGGCCGACCACCATCCGGAGTGGTTCAACGTCTATTCCACCGTGCGTGTCACGCTGACCACGCATGATGCCGATGGCCTCAGCGAAAGGGACGTGGCGATGGCGCGTTTCATCGACAGTATTGCCTGAAGTCGCGGGTGCCATCCGCCTCTCGTATCGGGCGGGTGGTCAGCAGTGCTGTCGATTTTACGGGGCATGTCTCGCGATGCTGCACTATTCGTGAAAATCCAAAAGGTTGCATCATGAAGAAAAAAATATAATGCTCGTGGGGATCGCTACTCGTTGAATCGACCTGCTAACCGGCGAAGCAATGCTGGCCAGATATAGTGATCGATAGTCCCGGAGCATGATCGGATGCTTGCCGGGACACAGTCTGCAACGGTTCGTCGCACGTTGCTCTCCCATTACCGGCCTCGCGCTGCTGTTGCGGCGCGCGTTCATCTGCCCGCAAGGTGAACCTGAACACGCAGAACATCCATGGTGATCAGGTGTCGCTCCGCCGCACATCTTACGAAGCTGAATGGACGGGTTCCGGCAACCCGGGGCGCTTTCAAGCGCTAGGTGGCCGGACGAGAAAAGCTGCGACCCCGCAGGCCCGATTGGTCGTGTTTGAAGGAGTAACGCAATGAGTGTCATTTCAAAGAGCCCCCGGTTCCTCCTGATGGCTGCCCTGCTGGGCGGCGCCGCGTCGGTCAGCGTTTCGGCGCAGGATTCCGATCTCGCGGTACAGGTTACCGATACCAGCCCCGAAATGGTCAAGGGGCCGGAAGTAAAGGGTATCATCTCCGCACGTAGCGGTGACCGCATGCAGGTCACCTCGGACGACGGCACCAAGACGGTCGTGACCATCAACGATGCCACCAAGATCAAGGCCAGCAGCGGCTTCCTGGGTCTGGGTGGCAGCCGCATCGCCGCGACTTCGCTGCTCAACGGCATTCCGGTCGAGGTCGAGACGCTGCAGGGCGGCGGCGGTCTGCTTGCCAGCAAGATCGATCTGAAGGGCAAGGACTTCAAGACCGCCAAGATGATCCACAACGGCACCGACCAGCGCTTCGCCTCGAACGAGGCGGCCACCGAAGGTCTGAAGGCCCGCATGGGTGACATCGACAAGTACAACATCAAGGGCACGACCAACGTGAACTTCGACACCGGCGTGTCCAAGCTGTCGCCGGAAGCGAAGGCGAACCTGTGTCAGGCTGCGACCCAGGCGGAAGGCATGGACAATGCCCTCCTGCTCGTCGTCGGCTACACCGATTCGACCGGTCCGGAGGAAGTGAACCAGGTGCTCAGCGAGAAGCGCGCCAGCGCAGTGGTCAATTATCTGCAGCAGGCCTGCCACTGGAAGCCCTATCGCATGCTGACGCCGACCGGCATGTCGATGGCCGATCCGGTCGCTGACAATTCGACCGAGGAAGGCAAGGCGCAGAACCGCCGCGTGGCCGTGAACATCATGGTCAGCAAGGCCGTCGACGGCATCTGATAAAGTTGGGGTGGGCGTCGCGCCCACCCCTTTCTTTACGGCGTCAAAGCGCCGGATTGTTGTAGCAGTGCCAGGTGAAGATCGCCGCCGCCCCGCGATGCGGGCGCCAGGCTTCGGCGAGTTCCCGCGTCTGTTTTTCGCTCGGCCGCTCCGGCAGGCCCAGCAGTTTCCCCAAGCCCACCTGCACCGCCAGATCGCCCGCCGGCCAGATGTCGGGGCGGCCTTCCGCGAAGAGCAGGTAGATTTCCGCCGACCAGCGGCCGATCCCCTTGATCTGCACGAGATGCGCGATCGCTTCCTCATCGTCGGCGGGAAGACTGTCGAAGTCGAGGCTACCCGCCACCACCAGTTCGCACAGCGAGCGCGCATAGCCCTGTTTCTGGCGCGACAGGCCGCAGCCGCGCAGCGCGTCGAACTCGGCCGCCAGCAGCGCTTCGGGGGCCATCGTCTCGCCCAGCAGCGCCTCCAGCCGGTTCCATACCGAGGCGGCCGCGGCGACGCTCACCTGCTGGCCGACGATCGTGCGCAGCAGCGTCGCATAGCCGGTCGCACGGATGCGCGGTTCGGGGTAGCCCGCAATTGCGATCGCGCGCGCGATCGCGGGTTCCTTCCCGGCGATGGCGTCGAGGCCAAAGCGTAGTTCGTCTGCCGTCAAACCCATGATTTTCGCCACCTTGCAAAACGGGGTTGCAGCCTTTAGCAGCCTGCGGCAAGTCCGCATACAAAGACAATTACGATACAGGGTGTATCACAAGGGGAATCGAGAGCCATGCCGCAGATCATCGTCGTCAATCATGCTGGTGAAGAGAAGTCCGTAGACGCTGCCGAGGGTCGCACCCTGATGGAAGTGATCCGCGACGACGGCTTCGACGAACTGCTGGCGCTGTGCGGCGGCTGCTGCTCGTGCGCGACCTGCCATGTCTTCATCGACCCCGCCTTCGCCGACAAGCTGCCCGCGATGAGCGAAGACGAGAACGACCTGCTCGACAGCTCTGACCACCGCAACGAGACCTCGCGCCTGTCGTGCCAGGTGCCGGTTACCGCCGACCTTGAAGGTCTGCGCGTCACGATCGCTCCCGAAGACTGACGTTTTTCCGCGCTGGCGCACGGACGCGGCACCGGCCCTCACCCCCACCCGGCCTCCCATCAGAATACACTAGTGGGAGGCCGGGTGGGGGTGAGGGCCGGTGCCGCAGCTTTCGACGGATGTCGAAAGCGCACCGAAACAGATTGCACCTCGCGCCTTGGCTTCCTAACTGTCGCGCCATGACCGCGACTTTGGCCACTGCCCCGCAACCCCGTGCTTCCACGCTCGACCTGATCGGCAATACCCCGCTGGTGCTCCTCGAAGGCCCCAGCGAGGCCGCCGGGTGCGAGATCTGGGGCAAGTGCGAATTCGCCAACCCCGGCGCCTCGGTGAAGGACCGCGCGGCCCTCTGGATCGTGCGCGACGCCGAGGAGAAGGGCCTGCTCGAGCCGGGCGGCACGATCGTCGAGGGAACGGCAGGCAACACCGGCATCGGCCTTGCGCTGGTCGCCAACGCGCTCGGCTACAAGACCGTCATCGTCATGCCCGAGACGCAGTCGCGCGAGAAGATGGACACGCTGCGCGCGCTCGGCGCCGAACTTGTGCTGGTCCCCGCCGCGCCGTTCTCCAACCCCGGCCACTTCGTCCACACCTCGCGTCGTTTGGCCGAGGAGACCGAAGGCGCGATCTGGGCCAACCAATTCGACAACATCGCCAACCGCAAGGCGCACATCGAATCGACCGCGCCCGAAATCTGGGAGCAGATGGGCGGCCGGATCGACGGCTTCACGTGCGCGGCGGGCACCGGCGGTACCATCGCGGGCACCGGAATGGGCCTGAAGGCCTTCGACGAGAACATCGTCGTCGCCCTGACCGACCCGCACGGCGCGGCGCTCTACAACTACTACGCCAACGGCGAACTCAAGGCCGAGGGCAACTCCGTCGCCGAGGGTATCGGGCAGGGGCGCATCACCGCCAACCTCGAAGGTGCGCCGATCGACACCCAGTTCCGCATCTCGGACGAGGAGGGCCTCGAATGGGTCCGCCGCCTGCTGAGCGAGGAAGGGCTGTGCTTGGGGCTGTCGTCCGGCATCAACGTGGCGGGCGCGGTGGCGCTCGGCCGCAAGCTGGTCGAGGAAGGTCGCGAGGACCCGCGCGTCGCGACGATCCTGTGCGATACGGGTTTCCGCTACCTCTCTTCACTGTACAACGCCGAGTGGCTGGAGGCGAAGAATCTCCCCGTCTTCCCTTGGCTCGCGAGGTGATGTAAACCTGTCACACACGGCAGGAAATCGTCCGCCCATATGATCGAGTCGCATTCTATTCTGGAACCCTTGCAGACGGCGCAGCACTTCGCGCCGCCCTCCGCCCGCGAACTGAGATCGCAGGCCGTCTATCGGCTGCAGATCGGGCTTTTCGGCCTCTGCGCGATGCTGCTGATCGTCGGTCTCGCCAACGTGATTCGCGACCGTATCCGGCTCACCGATACGGTCGATCCGATCCAGCAGGTGGTCGCGGTCGATGCCAAGCCGACCAAGGCCGCCAGTGATCCGCTCGCGGACATCGGCGTGGTCCCGGCGGCCGATCCCAGCCCTACGCCGACGCCTGCCCAGAATCCGGGCGCCTCGACGTCCCCGACGCCGGGTATGGACATGACCGGCTCACCCTCGGCGCAGACGGCGCCCTGACTCGTCCTTTCGGGGTTTCGTGCTGATGTGGCGGCGTGCAGCATCCCTGTTCGCCGTGGCCCTGCTCACCGCATGCGGGCAGGGCGCTGCGCCTCGGCCGCAGGGCGAGGAGGTGATCGGCCTCTACTCCAGCCTGCCCATCGCGTGGAACGAGAGCGAGGACATCAAGGGTCTTCTTGCCGACGACGGCGCGCCGCACTGGGCGCTGGAGGTCCTGCGTGCGCAAGGCCGCGTGATTCCGCTCGATACGCTGGCCAATGCGCAAGGCGTGCTGCCGCTGCCCGAGAATGGCGTGCTGGTGCTCGCCCAGCCGCGTCCATTGACGGCGCACGAGAACGTCGCGCTCGACGCCTGGGTGCGTGGGGGCGGGCGGGTGCTGCTGGTCGTGGACCCGATGCTCACCGTGCATTCCCGGTTCGGCCCCGGTGATCCCCGGCGGCCGCAGGACATCGCAATGCTCTCCCCGATCCTTGCGCGCTGGGGACTCGAGCTGCAGTTCGACGACACGCAGGAGGCCGGAGAGCGGCTGGAAGGCGGCATTCCCGTCAATCTTGCGGGGCGGTTCCAACCTTTGGGGAAATCCGGGGGTGGCTCGGGGAAAGCCGGGGATGCGGTTGCCGAGTGCCGAATCGAGGCGCGGGGATTGCTCGCCGACTGCGTCTCGGGGAAGGGGCGCATTCTTGCACTGGCAGATGCGGCCGTGCTCGAAAATCCTGATGAATCGGCAGATTTGGCCGCCAGGCAGGCGCTTCTGGCCGATTTTCTGCATCGTCTCGCCAAGTAGCAACCCGCCGGGAATATTGGGGACGAACTCCCTGAAACCGGGGATGGCGCGGGATCAGCGCGGGAAAGATGGAATCTTTCTGATTCTCAACGATATTGTGCGATAGTCGGCGCCCCGGATTCATGAAACGTTCCGCCACGGTTCGCCGCAAGTCCCACATTTCGGCGCAAAAGTGCCCGTTCATCCCCATATTTCCCTTTAATCCCCGACATTCCCGATATAGAACCACTGTCAATCGGAAAGGCTGATTCCTGCCGTGCCCGTCTCGGGTCACGGAAACCGGCGCGCATGCGTCGCCGGGCGAGGGGGTCTTCATGTTCCGGGACGGCAACTTAGGGGCGATTTCGGACAGTCATGGCGGGGCAGCCATACATCTACAGCGGACCGGGCTTCTCGCTTCTGCGCGACAAGAACCGCTTCGTGCTGCCCAAGGAGCTTCGCTCTCCCGTACGGGATTCGAGCGGCAAGGACGTTCTGTGCCTTGCCAAGCACGCCGACTGGAAGTGCCTCGTCGGTTTCGGCCTCTCCCGCGTCGAGGATTTCGAAACCCAGCTCGATGCCGAGCAGGTGCGTGCAGATACCGCCGGCAAGCCCTTCAATCGCGATAGCCGCGCGATGCAACTCTACAACTTCCAGCAGGTGCCCTTCGACGGCAGCGGCCGCTTCACCATGCCCGAGGCGCTCGCCGGTCTCGCCGCCGTGGGGGAGCAGCTGTTCTTCCAGGGCATCGGCCGCACCGGCATCCTGATCTGGAACCCCGACGAACTCTACAAGCACGCCGAAGACCCCGCGTTCGAGGCCGCCATCGCCACCTGCCGCTCGCTGCAGGAAGCCGAAATCGCAAAGGCCAAGAAGTCGTGAGTGCCCCCGGAATTCCCCATATCCCCGTGCTCCTTGAGGAGGTGGTCGCCGCCCTGAACCCCCGGGGCGGCGACCTCATCGTCGATGCGACGCTGGGTGCCGGTGGCTATACCCGCCGCCTGCTCGACGAGGGCGCGACGGTGCATGCCTTCGACCGCGATCCCGATGCGATCGCCGCTGTGCAAAACAATCCGGGGAAATGGCCCGAACTCGCCAGCAATCCGCCGCGCCTCGTGTTGCACGCCCGCCGCTTCTCCGAAATGGTCGAAGGCCTTGGAGATGTGGGGGTCGACAAGGTTGACGGCGTGGTGATGGACATCGGCGTGTCCTCGATGCAGCTCGATCAGGCGGGGCGCGGGTTCGCGTTCGGTTCTGACGGCCCGCTCGACATGCGCATGAGCCAGGACGGCATGTCCGCCGCCGACTTCGTCAACGAAGCGGACGAGGCGCAGATCGCCGACGTGCTCTATCTCTACGGCGAGGAACGCCAGTCGCGCCGTCTGGCCCGTGCGATCGTGGCCGCGCGGCCGCTGGAGACGACCGGCGACCTCGCCCGCGTGGTGCGCAAGGCACTGGGCTACAATCCCGCCTACAAGGGCAGCAATGCGCCCAAGGACCCGGCGATCCGCACCTTCCAGGCGATCCGCATCCATGTGAACGGCGAACTGGACGAACTGGACGCGGCGCTGGAGGCTTCCGAGACGCTGCTGCAGGGCGGCGGGCGGCTGGCGGTGGTGACGTTCCACAGCCTCGAGGACCGCAAGGTGAAGCGCTTCCTGCGCGATGCCAGCAGCGCCGGTCAGTCCACCTCGCGCCATCTGCCGCAGACGGCCACCGCGCCCGCACCTTTCGAGAAGGTGTCGAAGGGCGTGCGTCCCGGTGAGGCGGAGCTGGAAGTGAACCCGCGTTCGCGCTCCGCCACGCTGCGCAGCGCGGTCCGTACAAGTACCCCCCCCAGGAATCCAAGCTCACCCGAGCCTTATGGCACCCCCGGCCGAAGGAAAGTCGCATGAACCTTACCAGTGATCGGATCCGATCGATCGGCTGGGTCTCGGTCCTCGTTGTCTGCTTTGCGGGCACCGTGGGCCTGACGCTGCGCGTGAACGCGGTAAAGAGCCAGGTCCACGATACCGACAAGAAGATCGTCTGGGTCAAGCGCGACATCGACTTCCTCCAGACCGAGTTCCAGACCCGCTCCAACCAGCAGGCGCTGCGCGACCTCAACGATCTGGAATTCGGCTACAAGGCACCCACCGCCGGCCAGTACATCGAGGGCGAGCGCCAGCTGGCCGCGCTTGGCGTCCCGGCAGGTCCGGGCGCGCCCGCGCCGATCCGCTACGCCAATGCCGAAGTGCCGGGTGGCGCTTCGGGCGATGGCTCGAAGGGTGAGGGCGGCTCGCTCCTCGCGATGGTTTCGCCGGTCGCGGGGGCGACGGCGGCTGCCATTACCGACAAGCCGAAGTCGGAAACCCGCGATCCGGAGCGCGAGGCGATCGCGCGTGACGCCGCCGCGCTCGGCAAGCGTCTGGCCCGCATCGAAGTGGCGGAGGCTGCCCAGCAGTGAACGCCCCGGCGTTTCCCCTCGGGACGATCCCCACTACCGTCTCGGTCGGCCGCCGCCGCCTGGTGAACGTGCGCCAGCGCTCGCTGCTCACGGCGAAGGCGCGCATGCTGTGGATCCTGGCCGTCTTCATGCTGGTGACGGTGCTGGCGATCTTCCGCATCGTCTATCTCGGCTTCACCGGCGTCGGCCCGCGTCAGGGCGATCTGGCCGACATGCTGATCCCCGCGCGCGGCGACATCGTCGACCGCAACGGCGTGCCGCTGGCGCGCGACTTCCGCGTCTATTCGCTCTGGTACAACCCCAAGGCGATGACCGAGGGCTCGGCGCTGATCCACTCGCCGGAAGAGGTGACCGCAGGCTTGCTGCGCATCTTCCCCGACCTCGACCGCGACGAAATCCTCGCCAAGCTGCGCGCAGGGAAACCTGCGTACCTCCGCAAGTCGCTGCTGCCCGAGGACGCGAACAAGGTTCACGCGCTGGGCGAACCGGCGCTGGAATTCCCGCTGGAGGCGACCCGCTTCTACCCGCAGGGGTCGATGGCGGCGCACGTGCTCGGCTATGTCGACAGCTACGGCAAGGGCAAGGTCGGCATGGAGGAGGCCTTCAACGACCAGCTCATCAGCCCTGAAGGCCGCACCGGCCACGCGACGCTGTCGATCGACTTCCGCGTGCAGAGCGCGCTTGAGGACGAACTGGCGCGCGCGATGCAACTCAGCGCCGCCAAGGGCGCGGCGGGCGTGGTGCTCGACGTGGACAGCGGCGAAATCCTCGCGCTGGCCTCGCTGCCCTCGTTCGATCCGAACCACGTCAAGCCGACCGACATGGTGATTTCCGCTGAGGAAGCCCGCAACGGCGACGTGCCGCACGGCTTCAACCGCGTGACCAACCAGGTCTACGAGCTGGGCTCCACCTTCAAGCCGATCACCGTCGCCGCCGCGCTCGACGCGGGCGTGGTGACCGATCTTGGCAAGCAGTGGCCCGCGACGCCGCTGCATGTCGGCCGCTTCACCATCCACGACCTGCACAACTACGGCGCCTCGCTGAACGTGCCGGAGACGCTGATCCATTCGTCCAACACGGTGACCGCGCGCATCGCCGACGAACTGGGCGGCGTGCGGCTCAAGAAGACGATGGAAGCGCTGGGCATGAACCAGCGGCCTTACGTGGAACTGCCCGCGAAGGGCTTCCCGATCTGGCCGCGCGGCGAGTGGCCGCGCCTGCGCACGATGACCGTCGCTTATGGCCACGGCATCGCGGTGACGCCGCTGCATCTGGCCTCGGCCTATGCGGCGCTGGTCAACGGCGGCATCTGGCGTCCGGCCACGCTCAAGAAGCTGGCCCCTGCCGACGTGCCTGCGGGTCGCCGCGTGTTCACTGCCGCCACCAGCGCGCGGGTGCGCCAGCTGCTGCGCATGATCGTGCAGTACGGCACCGGCCGCAAGGCGGACGCCCCGGGCTTCCGCGTCGGCGGCAAGACGGGTTCGGCCGAGAAGCCGGGCGTGGGCGGCTATCGCCACCACTCGCTGATCGCGACGTTCGCCTCCGCCTTCCCGATGGACAAGCCGCGCTACGTCGTCATCGCCATGATGGACGAGCCGCAGGGCACTGCCGCCACCTCGTACCAGCGCACCGCCGCCTGGAACGCCGCTCCGGTGATCCAGCGCGTGGTGCCGCGCATCGGGCCTTTGCTGGGTGTCATGCCCGACGAAACCCGCGACATCGACACTACCGATCTGCGGCCTCTGGTGCCGCAGGGGAGCGACGGAGAATGAAGCTTTCAGGCCTTTGTGCTGCTGCCGGACTGCCTGCGATAGACGGCGACGCCAACGTCACCGGTTTCGCGATCGACAGCCGCAAGGTCGCGCCGGGCACCGTGTTCGGCGCATTTCGCGGCACCAAGTTCAATGGCGAGGACTTCATCACCGCCGCCGTCAAGGCGGGCGCGGTGGCGATCGTCGCGCATCCCGACGCCGTGGTCGAAGGCGCGATCCACTTCGCTGCGGAGGAACCGCGCCGCCTCTTCGCGCAGCTGGCCGCGCCGTTCTTCGCGCCGGTGCCCGAAACGCTGGTGGCGGTGACCGGCACCAACGGCAAGACCTCCACCGTCGAGCTGACCCGCCAGCTCTGGCGCATGGCGGGCGAACGCGCTGCCTCGATCGGCACGCTGGGCGTGACGACGGGGGACGAAACCGTCTCCACCGGCCTGACCACGCCCGATATCGCGACTTTCCTCGCCAACCTCTCTGGTCTAGCGCGCGAGGGCGTCACGCATGTCGCCTACGAGGCGTCGAGCCACGGCCTGTCGCAGTTCCGCATCGAGGGGCCGCGCGTCGTGGCGGGCGCCTTCACCAATCTCAGCCGCGATCACCTCGACTATCATGCGACGATGGACGAGTACTTCGCCGCGAAGATGCGTCTGTTCGACGAAGTCGTGGTTGACGGCGGCACGGCGGTCGTCTGGGCCGACGACGTGTGGTCAGACAAGGCGATCGAACATGCGAAGGCGCGCGGCCTCACGCTATTCACCGTAGGCGAGAAGGGTGAGGCGATCCGCCTCGTCAAGCGCACGCCCACGAGCCTCGGCCAGACGCTGGAGATCGAATATGCGGGCAAGGTCCGCAAGATCGACCTGCCGCTGATCGGCGCCTATCAGGCCGCCAACTCGCTTGTCGCTGCAGGTCTGGTGATCGCCAGCGGCGGCGATGCCGACGCGACGTTCGATGCGATGAAGCGCCTCGTAACGGTACGCGGCCGGATCGAGCGGGCGGGTCTCAACACGAACGGCGCGCCGATCTACGTCGATTACGCGCATACGCCCGATGCTTTGGAAGCCGCCATCGCGGCGCTACGTCCGCATGTGACGGGCAGGCTCATCGCCGTGTTCGGCGCGGGCGGCGATCGGGATCAGGGCAAGCGCCCGGAAATGGGCAAAGTGGCGAGCGCGGGGGCGGACCTCGCCATCGTCACCGACGACAATCCGCGCGGGGAAGACCCGGCGACCATCCGGGCGATGATCCTTGCCGGGATGGAAGCGGGTGCGCGGGAAGTGGGCGACCGGCGCGAGGCGATTCGTCTCGCTGTCGCCGAGGCCGGTGCGGGGGACGTCGTCCTCATCGCCGGCAAGGGGCACGAACAGGGGCAGATCATCGGCAGCGGCGACAGTGTGCGCGTCCTGCCATTCGACGACGTCACCGTGGCCAGGGAAATGGCCGGTTCACTGGGAAGGTAGGACATGAACGCCATCACCCGGATCCTCGACTGGCCTGCCGCGCCGCTGGAGGACAATCCGCTGGTCCTGTGGGACGCAGACGCCATCGCGCGCGCGGTGAAAGGGGAGGCGAGCACGGACTTCACCGTCTCCGGCGTCGAGATCGACAGCCGCGACGTCCAGCCCGGCGACTTGTTCTTCGCGCTCAAGGGCGAAGCGATGGACGGCCACCGCTTCGTCGAGGCCGCCTTCGCCAAGGGCGCGGCGGCCGTGGTGGTGGACCGCCCGGTCGATGGCCCGCATATCCTTGTCGAAGACACGATGGAGGCGCTCGAACGCCTCGGCGCGGCGGCCCGCCTGCGCGCGCGTGGCCCGATCATCGGCGTCACCGGCTCGGTCGGCAAGACGGGCGTGAAGGAGATGATCTTCGCTGCGCTCGACCGCTCCAGCCGGGGGGACGCGCACCGTTCGGTCAAGAGCTACAACAACCACGTCGGCGTCCCGCTCAGCCTTGCCCGCATGCCCAGCCGCGCGCGCTACGGCATCTTCGAGATGGGCATGAACCACGCGGGCGAGATCGCCGCGCTGACCCGGCAGGTTCGCCCGAACGTCGCGCTCATCACCACGATCGCCCCCGCGCACATCGAGATGCTCGGTTCCGAAGAGGCCATCGCCGACGCCAAGGCGGAAATCTTCGAGGGACTGGAAGAGGGCGGCACCGCCGTCATCCCCGCCGACAGCCCGCACTTCCTGCGCCTGCGCGATGCGGCGCTGGCCTTGGGGGCGAAGGTCGTGTCGTTCGGCAAGGCGGCGGATGCGGACGTGCGCCTGCTCGATGCGGTGCCCGCGATCGGTGGCGGCTCGCTCGTCACCATCGACATGGGCGACCGGCGCGTGTGCTACACCGTCGCCGCGCCCGGAGAGCATCAGGCGATCAACTCGCTGGCCGTTATGGCCGCGGTACGTGCCGTTAAGGGCGATCTGGGTGCCGCTGGGGTCGCGCTTGCCGAGATGGGCGGGCTGGCCGGTCGCGGTGCGCGGATGGACATCGATGTTGAGGGCGGCAAGGCGCTCCTCATCGACGAAAGCTACAACGCCAACCCGGCTTCCATGCGCGCCACGCTGGCGCAGCTCGGCCGCACGCCCGCCCATCGCCGGATCGCCGTTCTCGGTGCGATGAAGGAACTGGGCAGCCACGGTCCCGACTATCACGCCGGCCTCGCCGAACCGATCCGCGAGGCGGGTGTCGACTATGCGATTCTGGTCGGCGATGAGATGAGTGCTTTGGCGCAGGTACTTGGGGGGGAACTGGGGAAATCCGGGGCTTCCGGCCTTGGCAAACCGGTGGCATTCGCCCATTGCGCAAGTGTGCGGGAAGCTGTCGAAACCTTGCGCGCTTTCGGCCTCGAACGGGATGACGCCATCCTCGTCAAGGGCTCGAATTCGGTGGGTCTGGCAGCACTCGTGACGGCGCTAGGAAAGACGGAAGGGTAGGGGCGAAAGCCCACAAGATGCTGTATCTCATTGCAGAATGGTTCCATTACGAGGGACTGTCCAACCTCTTTCGCTACCAGACGTTCCGTTCGGGCGCCGCCTTCATGACGGCGCTGGTGATCGGCCTGATCATCGGCCCCAAGTTCATCAACATGCTGCGAGTCCGTCAGGGCAAGGGCCAGCCGATCCGCGAGGACGGCCCGCAGAGCCACCTCGCCAAGCGCGGCACGCCCACCATGGGCGGGTTGATGATCCTGACCGCGCTGATCGGTTCGATGATCCTGTTTATGGACGTGACCAACCCGTTCGTCTGGGCCTGCGTGGCGGTGACGGTGGGCTTCGGCGCGATCGGCTTCCTTGACGACTACGACAAGGTGACCAAGCGCCACCACGCCGGATTGTCGAGCAAGATCAGGCTTCTGCTGGAATTCGTGGTGGCGGGCATCGCGTCCTACATCATCGTCAGCCAGCTGAACACGAACCTTTATGTGCCGTTCCTGTCGGGCCGCTACATTCCGCTTGGGCCGTTCTACTACGTCTTCGCCGCCGTGGTGATCGTGGGTGCGGGCAACGCGGTGAACCTGACCGACGGCCTCGACGGCCTCGCGACGATGCCGGTCATCATCGCGGCGGGCACCTTCGCGATCATCTGCTACCTCGCAGGCCGCGTCGATTACGCCACCTACCTCGGCATTCCGCACGTTCCGCGCGCGGGCGAACTGGCGATCTTCTGCGCCGGGATCATGGGGGCGGGCCTTGCCTTCCTGTGGTTCAACGCGCCGCCTGCCGCCGTGTTCATGGGTGATACCGGCAGCCTCGCCCTCGGCGGTGCGCTGGGCTGCATCGCGGTCGCGGCGCATCACGAGATCGTGCTGGCGGTCGTCGGCGGGCTGTTCGTGCTGGAAGCGGCCTCGGTCATCATCCAGGTCTTCTGGTTCAAGCGCACCGGCCGCCGCGTGTTCCGCATGGCGCCGATCCATCACCACTTCGAGCAGAAAGGCTGGAAGGAATCGACCGTCGTGATCCGCTTCTGGATCATCTCGATCGTCCTTGCGGTGCTGGGCCTCGCCACTCTGAAACTGCGTTGAGGAGAGCGGTCGGGTGATCGTCTCCTCCATCTTCGCCGGCAAGCGCTACGCGGTCCTCGGCCTCGCGCGTTCGGGCCTCACCGCCGTCGCCACGCTGGTGGAGAGCGGGGCGCACGTCATGGCCTGGGACAGCCGCGACGAAGCGCGCCAGCAGCTGTGCGAGTGGACCGACTGCGGCAAGGTGGAACTGGCCGACCCGGTCAGCGCCGACATTACCGGCTATGACGGCGTCGTCGTCTCCCCCGGCATTCCGCTTAACCGCCATCCCATCGCCGAAGCGGCCGAGCGTGCGGGCGTACCGGTGATCGGCGATATCGAACTTTTCGCGCTGGCCCGCGCCAGCCTGCCCGCGCACCGCGTGGTCGGCATTACCGGCACCAACGGCAAGTCCACCACCACATCGCTGGTCTGCCACCTGCTCGAAGTCGCGGGCGTTCCGGCGCGTGCGGGCGGCAACATCGGCGTGCCGGTGCTCGGCCCTGAACCCTTGCCCGAGGGCGGCGTCTACGTGCTCGAACTGTCGAGCTACCAGATCGACATCACCCGCAGTCTCGACTGCGACGTGGCGGCGCTGCTCAACATCACCCCCGATCACCTCGACCGCTACGACGGGTTCGAGGCTTACGCCGCCTCCAAGGGGCGCCTCTTCTCCATGCAGGGGCGCGAGCGGCAGGCCGTGTTCGGCGTGGGCGACAAGGAGACGCGGTCGATCGCCCATATCGAGGCCGCGCGCCGCGCGCCCGGTCTGGTTCGCTTCGCGGACGGTGCCGACCTCGTCGAGATCCAGAAGGAATGGCCCTCGCTGCAGGGGCCGCACAATCTCCAGAACGCCGCCGTGGCCGTCGCCATCGTCGAGGCGCTGGGGGTGAAGAAGGCGCAGTGGCGCAAGGGCCTGCGCACCTTCAGCGGCCTCCCGCACCGCATGGAGCGCGTCGCGGTCGCCAACGGCGTCACCTACATCAACGATTCCAAGGCGACCAATCCGGCCTCCACCGCGCCCGCGATCGCGGCATTCCCGCCGGATCCGGAGCCGCGCATCCACTGGATTCTCGGCGGTCTGCCCAAGGGCGACAACCTCGACGAGTGCAAGCCGTTCTTCGGCAACATCGCCGCCGCCTATACCATCGGTGACGCGGGACCGCTCTTCGCGGAAATCCTCTCGCCCTACACGCAGGTCCATCGCAGCGAGATGATGGCCGAGGCGATCCGTCAGGCGATGGCCGCGGCCAAGCCCGGTGACGTCGTCATGCTGTCACCGGCCTGCGCCAGCTTCGACCAGTTCCGCGACTACGAAGCGCGGGGTGACGTTTTCCGCCAGATCGTCGAGGCGTTGCTGGAAGGGCAGGATTGATGGCCACCCTCGCGCCCAACCAGAACGCGCAGCGCTACAACCGCAACCGCCGCAGCCAGATCGCGATCTGGTGGCAGGAGATCGACCGGCCCACGCTGGTCCTCGTGCTGATCCTGATGGCGATCGGCGCGGTCGCCGTGGCGGCGGGTTCGCCCGCGAGCGCCAAGCGCCTGTCGACCTCGGTGGAAAAGCTGCGCTCGCTGCACTTCTTCTATCTGCACATGCGCTGGCAGATCCTTGGTCTTGCGGCGATGTTCTGGGCATCCAGTCTTTCCAAGGAAGGCGCGCGCCGCTTCGGCATCCTGCTGGGCGGGGCGATGCTGTTCGCGCTGGTGCTGGTGCCGATCGTCGGGTCCGAGGTGAACGGCGCCAAGCGCTGGCTGCGCTTCGGCATCTCGCTCCAGCCATCGGAATTCCTCAAGTGCGGCTGGCCGATCCTGCTGGCATGGATCGTCTCGTGGCGCGCGCGTGATCCGCAGATTCCGGTCGTCGGCATCTGCTTCGCGGTGATGGGTCTGCTCGGCGCTCTGCTGATGCTCCAGCCGGACTTCGGCTCGACGATGCTGTTTTCCGGCGCCTTCCTGGTGATGATCCTGCTGTCGGGCATCGACGTGAAGCGCATCGGCATGTTCGCGGGCGCAGGCATCGCGGGCCTTGTCCTGATGTATTTCACTTATGACAACGGCCGCAACCGCATCGACAACTTCCTGTTCGGCGGCTCGGCCTTCGATCAGGTCGACCTTGCCCAGCGCACGCTGCTCAACGGCGGGTGGACCGGGCTCGGCTTCTGGATGGGCACGCGCAAGATGGCGCTGCCCGAGGCGCATACCGACTACATCTTCTCCGTCATCGGCGAGGAGTTCGGCCTGCTCGCCTGCATGGTCATCGTGATCCTCTACCTGGCGATCCTGACGCGGGTGATCCTGCGATTGGTGGACGAGGAGGATCTGTTCACGGTGCTCGCCGCATCGGGCTTCGCCGCGCAGTTCGGCGGGCAGGCCTTCATCAACATCCTCGTCAACCTGCAGCTATTCCCGTCCAAGGGCATGACCCTGCCGCTTATCAGCTATGGTGGTTCCTCCACCGTGGCGATGTGCCTCTCCATGGGCCTGCTGCTGGCGGTGACGCGGCGAAACCCGTTCATCCAGCGCGAGAAGTTCAGCCTGCGCGCCATCGGAGATATGTCATGAGTTCGGTTTCGCGCCACTACGTGCTTGCGGCCGGCGGCACTGGCGGACACCTGATTCCCGCCTTCGCGCTCGCCGCCGAACTGCACGCACGCGGCCACCACGTGGCGCTGGTGACCGACGAGCGCGGTGCCGCGATCCCCGGCAAGCCTGCGTACCTGACCACCCACGTCCTGCCGCAGGGCCGCATCGCGGGCAGGAACCCGCTCGGCTGGCTCAAGGGCGCGAAGGGCGTGCTGGCCGGTCGCCGCATGGCGCTGCGCCTGTTCGAGAGCTTCGAGCCGACCGCCGTGGTCGGCTTCGGCGGCTATCCGGCGATGCCGACGATGCTGGCCGCGCGCGCCGCGAAGCTGCCGATCGTGCTGCATGAGCAGAACTCGGTGCTCGGCCGCGTAAACCGCTGGTTTGCCAAAAAGGTGGACGCCATCGCCACCTCGGCCGAGAAGACCGAGAAGCTGGACCCGGCGCTGGCTGGCAAGGTCACCGTTGTTGGCAACCCGGTGCGCGAGGATGTGCTGCGCCTGCGCGAGCAGCCGTACCCCGAATTCACCGAGGACAGCCTGTTTCGCATCCTCGTCACCGGCGGCAGCCAGGGGGCGCGGGTGCTGTCGGATGTCGTGCCCGAGGGACTGGCGATGCTGCCCCCGGCGCTGCGTTCGCGCCTGCAGGTGATCCAGCAGGCCCGCGCCGAAGACATCGAGCGCGTGCGCGAACGCTACGCCGCGCACGGCATTCCGGCGGAACTGGCGACCTATTTCGAGAACATGGCCGAGCGCCTTGCAGGGGCGCACCTGTTCATCGGCCGCTCGGGCGCCTCGACGATTGCGGAACTGACCGCCGTAGGCCGTCCGGCGATCCTGATCCCGCTGCCCTATGCGATGGACGACCACCAGAGCGTCAACGCGCGCGAGATGGTCGCGGGCGGCGGCGCGCGGGTGATCCGTCAGCCCGCCGTCACCACCGAGAATCCCGACGCCTACAAGGGCGACAAGCGCAACGCGCTGCTCAGCGAACAGGCCGAGGTCCATCAGAAGATGGCCAAGGACTTGTGCCTGCAGATTCAGGCGATCGCGCAGCATCCCGAGACGCTGGCCAATGCCGCGCATGCCTCGTGGAACTGCGGCTATCCGAACGCCGCGCGTGATCTGGCCGACCTCGTCGAGAGCTTCGGCGCGGCGCCGATCATGGACGTCATTCGCATGGAAAAGGCCAGCGCCCCGCAAGGCGGTGAGGCACTGGCAATGGAGAATATGAAGTGAAGGGCGTCGGCACCGAAATCGGGACCATCCATTTCGTCGGGATCGGCGGCATCGGCATGTCGGGCATCGCCGAGGTCATGCACAACCTCGGCTACTCAGTGCAGGGCAGCGATATCGCCGAGGGCTATGTCGTCGAGGGCCTGCGCGCGCGCGGGATCAAGGTGATGATCGGCCACGCCGCTGAGAACGTCGAGGGCGCGGCGGTGGTCGTCACTTCGACGGCGGTGAAACGCGAGAATCCCGAGGTCGTCTACGCCCTTGAACACCGCATCCCGGTGGTGCGCCGCGCGGAAATGCTGGCCGAACTGATGCGGCTCAAGAACACCGTCGCGGTGGCGGGTACGCATGGCAAGACCACCACGACCTCGATGGTCGCGGCGCTGCTCGATGCGGGCGGCGTGGACCCGACGGTCATCAACGGCGGCATCATCAATTCCTACGGATCGAACGCGCGCCTCGGCGCGTCGGACTGGATGGTGGTCGAGGCCGACGAGAGCGACGGGTCTTTCCTGCGTCTCGACGGCACGATCGCGATCGTCACCAACATCGATCCCGAACACCTCGATCATTACGGCTCGTTCGACCGGATCAAGGAATCCTTCGTCGAATTCATCGAGAACGTGCCGTTCTACGGCGCGGCGATGCTGTGCATCGATCACCCCGAAGTGCAGGCGATCATCCCCAAGGTGCGCGACCGCCGCGTGGTGACTTACGGCTTCTCCGCCCAGGCCGACATTCGCGGCGAGAATGTGACGCCGATCCCCGGCGGCAACCGCTTCGACGTGGCGCTGCGCCAGCGCGACGGCAGCTTCCGCCGGATCGAGGGCATCGAACTGCCGATGCCGGGCCGCCACAACGTCCAGAACGCGCTCGCCGCCGTGGGCGTGGCGGTGGAGATGGGCTGCTCGGACGCCTGCATCCAGACCGGCTTCTCCAAGTTCGGCGGCGTCAAGCGGCGCTTCACCAAAGTCGGCGAAGTGGAACTGGATGGCGGCAGCGTCACCGTGATCGACGACTACGGCCACCACCCGGTCGAGATCCGCGCCGTGCTCGCCGCCGCGCGCGAGGGTGTGCAGAACCGCGTGATCGCCGTCGTCCAGCCGCACCGTTTCACCCGCCTGCGCGACCACATGGAAGACTTCCAGGGCGCCTTCAACGACGCCGACGTGGTCTATGCCGCGCCCGTCTACGCGGCGGGCGAGCAGCCGATCGAGGGCGTGGACAGCGCGGAGATGGTTTCGGGCATGAAGGCGCGCGGGCATCGTTCGGCGCAGGTCATCGCGGGCGCGGACGCGCTGGCGGAGGTGCTGGCGGGCTCGATCCAGCCGGGCGACATGATCGTGTGCCTCGGCGCGGGTGATATCACCAAGTGGGCCGCCGGCCTTGCCGACAGCATTCGCGTGCGGAGGGCGGGGTGACACTCACGTTCGATCAGACGGCGGTTCGGGGCAAGCTGACGGCCAATGCGCCGCTGGCCCCGCTCGTCTGGTTCAAGGCGGGCGGCCATGCGCAGTGGCTGTTCGAGCCGAAGGATCTGACCGATCTGCAGGATTTCCTGCGCGCGCTGGACCCGGCGGTGCCGCTGATGGCGCTGGGCCTTGGCTCTAACATGATCGTGCGCGACGGCGGCGTTCCGGGCGTGGTGATCCGGCTGGGCAAGGCCTTCGCCAAGGTCACCAAGGTGGATGACGTCACGCTCGACTGCGGCGGCGGGGCGAGCGGCATCCTCGTGTCCTCGACCGCGCGCGATTCGGGGATTGCGGGCGTCGAGTTCCTGCGCTCGATTCCGGGTACCGTGGGCGGCTTCGTGCGGATGAATGGCGGCGCTTACGGCGGCGAGGTCAAAGATATCCTGATCGACTGCGACGTGGTGCTGCGCTCGGGCGAACGGGTGACGCTGGGCAACGCCGACCTCGGCTATACCTACCGCCATTCGCAGCTGCCCGAGGGCGCGGTGGTCGTCTCCGCGCGCTTCAAGGGGCGCCCCGGGGAACCCGCCGCGATCCAGGCCGAGATGGACCGCATCTCCGCCGCGCGCGAGGCATCGCAGCCGCTGCGTTCCAAGACCGGCGGCTCTACCTTCAAGAACCCCGAGGGCCACGCCGCGTGGAAGCTGGTGGACGAGGCTGGCTGCCGCGGTCTGACCATGGGCGGCGCGCAAGTGAGCGAGAAGCACACCAACTTCCTCCTCAACACCGGCGAGGCCACCAGCGAGGACATCGAAAACCTCGGCGACGAAGTACGCCGCCGGGTGAAGGACAAGTCCGGCGTCGATCTGGAATGGGAAATTCAGCGGGTAGGAACCCGCCCATGAGAGATGATCGCCTCAGCCGTCACGAACAGCAGATCCTCGACAACATCGAGGAATTCGGCTGCCACATCACCGTCGTCACCCCGCCCGACGAACCGGACGAGGACGACGAGGATGAGGAACGCTTCGCCTACTCGGTCGGCTTTCGCACCAGTGTCAGCCAGCCCGAGGTGATCGTCTTCGGTTTCTCGACCGAACTGTCCGCCGCCGTCATTAACGGCTTGCTCGACATGTGCCGCGAGGGCTTCGAGATGGAGGACTGGAAGGTCGTCGATGGTCTCCTCAAGGGCCACCGCTGCGTGCTGCGCGAAGTCGAGCCCGAATGCCTGATCCCGCACTACTTCAACTCGGCGATGTGGTACGCCGAGCATGAGGGCGAGGAAATGTCCCGCGCGATGCAGATCGTCTGGCCGGGCGTCGACGACGGCCTCTTCCCCTGGGACAAGGGCTGCTCCGAAGCCGTCCGCGACCTGCAAACCCCGCTTTACCGAACGAGTCTGAATTCATGAGCCTGAATCCCTTGCATGTCGCAGTCCTGATGGGCGGTTGGTCGAGCGAACGCCCGGTCTCGCTGATGAGCGGCGAGGGCGTGGCCAAGGCTCTGGAATCGAAGGGCCACACCGTCACGCGCATCGACATGGACCGCGACGTCGCGCTGCGTCTGGCCGAGGCGAAGCCCGACGTCGTGTTCAACGCCCTCCACGGCGCGCCGGGCGAGGACGGCACAGTGCAGGGCATGATGGACCTGATGGGCCTGACCTATACGCATTCGGGCCTCGCGACTTCGGTGATCGCGATCGACAAGGAATTGACCAAGCAGGCGTTGGTCCCGCATGGCGTGCCGATGCCGGGTGGCCGCGTGGTCAAGTCCGCCGACATCCACGTCGCCGATCCGCTGCCGCGTCCTTATGTGCTCAAGCCCGTGAACGAAGGCTCGTCGGTCGGCGTCGCCATCGTCACGGCTGACGGCAATTACGGCAATCCCATCGCGAAGGACGTCACGGGGCCGTGGCAGGAATTCGCCGAACTGCTGGCCGAGCCTTACATCCGTGGCCGCGAACTGACGACTGCCGTGATCGGCGACCGTGCGCTGCTGGTTACCGAACTCAAGCCCAAGTCGGGCTTCTACGACTTCGATTCCAAGTACACCGACGGCATGACCGAGCATGTCTGCCCGGCCGACATCCCCGACGAGATCACGCAGGCCTGCAAGGACATCGCCTTGCGCTCGCACCAGCTGCTGGGGTGCAAGGGCACCAGCCGTTCCGACTTCCGTTGGGATGATACGCAGGGGATCGAGGGGCTGTTCCTTCTCGAAGTGAATACCCAGCCGGGCATGACTCCCTTGAGCCTTGTGCCCGAGCAGGCGCGCGCCTGCGGCATGGACTATCCCGAACTCGTCGAGGCGATCATCGCCGAGGCGCTAAGCGACAAAGCAAAGGCCAAATGAGCCAGACCATCCGGCGCAAGGGCACCACCGCCCGCAAGGCCGCCGCGCAGGCAGGCGCGCAGCGCAAGGTGCGCGTCGCCAAGGCGCGGACCGGATCGGCGCTCGATTCCGTCATGGCCTGGCTGCCGTTCTCCGAAGGGCAACTGCACAAGATCTTCCTCGTCGCCATCCTCGGCGGCGCGGCGGCGCTCGTCTGCGTGGTCGCCAGCTTTGCCGGACTGCCGGGGCTGGCCGGACACCAGATGGCGCTGGTCGCGGGCCAGACCGGCTTCGAGGTGAAGCGCGTCGAAGTGCGCGGCGTCAAGAACATCAATGAACTCAAGGTCTACGAGAAGGCGCTGGCCGAGCGTGATCGCGCAATGCCGCTGGTCGATATCGAGGCGCTGCGGCAGGATCTGCTGACGCTGTCGTGGGTCAAAGATGCGCGCGTCTCGCGCCAGCTGCCCGATACGCTCGTGATCGATATCGTCGAGCGCGAGCCGCATGCGGTGCTGCGCAAGGCCGACCGTTTCGTGCTGATCGACGAGACGGGCCATGAACTCGAAGCCATCAGCCGCAAGGATGCAGGCGGCAAGCTGATCGTCTCCGGTCCCGGCGCGGGCCAGCAGGTGATCGCGCTTGGGCACTTGCTGGAAGCCGCGCCTGCGATGAAGCCACGCGTGGCCGAGGCGGAATGGATCGGCAATCGCCGCTGGAACCTGACCTTCCAGTCGGGGCAAGTGCTTGCGCTGCCCGAGGGCGATCGCGAGTCCGCCGGCGCGCTGGTCACGTTCGCGCGGCTCGACGGGACCAACCGCCTGCTCGGCGGCAAGGTGACGGCCTTCGACATGCGCGCGAAGGACCGAATCTACATGCGCGTGCCGGAGCAGGACGGGCAGGAACTGGCCTTGAAGGCGGGCTCGGTTCCGCATACCGGCGCCACCGAAACGACGGCGGGGGAAGAACAGTAATGGCCAACCAGCGCATCACCCGCGTGTTCGGCGCGGTCAACATCGGCTCCTTCCGGATTTCCGCGATCGTGGCGGGGATCAACGAGGTCGGCGACATGGTCGTGCTCGGCTCGGGCCACCGCGCCAGCCAGGGCATCAAGCGCGGCTTCGTCACCGACATGGCCGCGGCGACCTACGCCGTGCGCGACGCCATCGACCGGGCCGAGAAGATGGCCGACACCGCCGTCCAGAAAGTCTGGATCGGCTGCTCGGGGGCAGGGCTCGCCAGCCGTATCGACCAGTTCGACGCCGAAATCGGCGGCCGCCGCATCGAGCAGGAGGATATCGACCAGCTGCTCATCTCCGCCAAGGACGTGATCCAGCCGGATGGCCGCATGGTGCTGCACGCGCAGCCCGCGCAGTACCGCCTCGACGGCGCGCACGGGGTGATCGACCCCAAGGGCCTCCATGCCGAGCGCCTTGGCGTCGACATTCACATCATGCTGGCGGACGGCGCCCCGATCCGCAACCTGACCGAAGCGGTGCAGTCCGCGCACTTAGAAGTGGAGGCCGTCGTCGGCTCGCCCATCGCGGCGGGGCAGGCTTGTCTTTCGCCCGAGGAGCGCGATCTTGGCGTCGCCCTCGTCGAGTTCGGCGGCGAGGTGACGAACGTCGCGATCTACGAGCAGGGCATGCTCAAGGACATGATGTCGATCCCGATGGGCTCGGCCGATATCACCGACGCCATCGCCTCGGCCTTCGGCATCCGCCGGTTCCAGGCGGAGCGGCTGAAATGCGTGAACGGCTCGGCCATCGCCAGCCCGCACGATCACCGCGAGATGATCCCGGTCAACGCGCCGGGCGAGGAGGGCACCGGCCCGATCGCCCGCCATGCCGACGACAAGAACCGCATCCCGCGCGCCGAATTGATCGGCGTCATCACCGGCCAGCTCGGCATGCTGATGGAAGAGGTGAACAAGGCGCTCAAGACGATGCGCTTCACCGGGCAGCGCGGCAAGCAGGTGGTCTTCACCGGTGGCGGCGCGGAGCTGGTGGGGCTGGCCGACTATGCGCAGGCCGCGATCGGCAAGCCCGTGCGCATCGGCCGCGTGGCGCACCTCTCGGGGCTGGCGGAAGCGCATGTGAAGCCGGGCTTCTCGACGCTGGCGGGACTGGTGCTTTACGCGGCGGCGGACCCGCAAGACATCCGCTCGCTGGGGCGCAGCCACCAGAGCACGGTGCGGCTCGGCAAGCTGGGCATGGTCGGGCGGGTCTATCAGGCTTTGCGCGAATACTTTTGACCGTTTCAAAGGCCTTGAAGACCAGCCGTGCAAACCGGACGACAAACGCGGTGGAAATGGCGGAATTGGCGGCTTTGGCTGTGGACAAAGGTTTATGGTCCTTTGCCTAGACGAATCGAAGCGTGCAATCAGAGTGGTCAAGGAATTTTCTTCGCGCGACGTGCCTGCAGGAGAGCGAAATGAGCATTAACATCGGACCGCCGGCTATCGAGGAGCTTCGTCCTCGCATTCTCGTCATCGGCGTCGGCGGTGCGGGCGGAAACGCGATCGCCAACATGATCGGCGCCCAGATCGAGGGCGTGGACTTCGTGGTGGCCAACACCGACGCACAAGCGCTGAACAACTCGATCGCGGAAACGCGCATCCAGCTCGGCCCCGAGATCACCCAGGGCCTCGGCGCCGGTGCGCGCCCCGAAGTGGGCCGTGCGGCGGCAGAGGAAACCCGTGAGGAGCTGGAGCGCCTGCTCGACGGCGTCCACATGGTCTTCATCGCGGCCGGCATGGGCGGCGGCACCGGCACGGGTGCGGCCCCGATCATCGCGCAGGCCGCGCGCGAGAAGGGCGTCCTGACCGTGGGCGTCGTCTCCAAGCCGTTCATGTTCGAAGGCACGCGCCGCATGCGCGCTGCGGACTCGGGCATCGAAGAGCTGCAGAAGCACGTCGATACGCTGATCGTCATCCCCAACCAGAACCTGTTCCTGGTTGCGAAGGCGGAAACGACCTTCAAGGAAGCCTTCACGCTCGCCGACGAAGTGCTCCAGCAGGGCGTGCGCTCGATCACCGACCTGATGATCATGCCGGGCCTCATCAACCTCGACTTCGCGGACGTGCGTTCCGTGATGGGCGAGATGGGCAAGGCGATGATGGGCACCGGCGAGGGCGAAGGCCCCAACCGCGCGCTCGAAGCTGCCGAACGTGCCATCGCCAACCCGCTGCTCGACGGCGTGTCGATGCAGGGCGCGAAGGGCGTCATCATCTCGATCATCGGCGGCGACGACATGAAGCTGCTCGAAGTCGACGAGGCCGCGAACCACATCCGCGAACTGGTCGATCCCGATGCGAACATCATCTGGGGTTCGGCGTTCAACCCGGACCTGCAGGGCAAGATCCGCGTCTCGGTCGTCGCCACCGGCATCGAGCAGACCACGGAAATGGCCGAAATCGCCTCGCGTCCGCTGAATCTCGGCGCCTCGCGCGGGATCGCACGTCCGGCGCTGCACTCGCCGCCGCCGGCGCCGACCTATCAGGCGCCTGCTGCTCCGGCACCCGCTCCGGTAGCGCAGCAGCCGGCTCCTGCCCCGGCGCCCGCGCCGTTCGTTTCGCCTTCACAGGCGTTCGAACCGTCGGCGGAGCTGGAACTCGGCGCCGAGGACGAGGCTCAGTCAGCGCCTGCGTCCACTCCCGGCTTCGCGGGCCTTCGCGGCATCCAGAAAGAGCCGCTGGACCTCAGCTTTGAGGCTCCGGCCGAGCCGGCCCCGGCCCCGCGGCGCGCGCAGGACGAACTGCTGCTCGACGGCGGCCAGGCGGCTCAGTCTCCGGCTCAGGCGCCCGCCGCGCCCCGCGCCAAACCGGCTGGCGGCGGCAGCACCCTGTTCGAGCGCATGACCAGCCTGTCGCGTCCGCGCCCGGGCGCCGAAGCGGCTTCCGGCGAGGATGACGGTGACGCCGGATCGATCAGCATCCCGCGCTTCCTCGGTCGTCAGAACAACCAGTAAGTGGTGAAAAGGCGGGGGCAGCAGTGCTCCCGCCTTTTTCTCCTTCGGGTCGCAACCTGTCGAAGGAAGCTCGTCGAGCGCGGGGGCGTTCGCTTGAAGTTCATCTGCGCCGGTCCATGGGCGCAGGCACGCGCAATCGGTGCGTATGGAGTCGTGCGGCATTCCGGCCTGTCGTGCGGCCGTCCGGTTCATGAAGTGTCGGCAGTCGTCGTGGGGAGGGCTGCCTGCAGGGTCGGGAATGACAGAGGACGTGCGGGTGAATCACTTGGTTTCGCGTTTGCTCGGCGGCGCAGCGCTGGTCGGCGCGCTCTCGGGTGCTCCGGCATTCGCGCAAGGCGCGCCCAGCGTTTCGCGGCCGGTGGTCCAGGCCGTGCCCGGCGAGGACAACAAGAAGCTCAGTGCCGCACTGGCCCGCCTCGGTCGCGATTCCCGTGACGTCGCCGCGCTGATCGACGCCGGCGATGCCGCCCGCGCGCTGCAGGACAGTGCGGCCGCCATCGGCTTCTACCGCCGCGCCGACGAAGTCAGCCCCGGCAACCCTCGGGTGCAGGCCGGGCTGGGCAGCGCCTTCGTCCATAACGGCGACCCGGTAAGCGCGATTCCCTATTTCGATGCGGCCGAGAAGGCGGGCGCCGGTGCTGCGCTGATCGCGGCGGATCGCGGTCTCGCCTACGACCTTGTTGGCGATAATGCCTTGGCGCAGCGTTACTACGCGGCGGCGATGACGAGCGCCTCGGGCGACAAGGCCGACGAACTGCGGCATCGTCTGGCAATCAGCCAGGCGATCGGCGGGGACGTCGATGCGGCCTATACGACGCTGCTGCCGCTGCTGAACAGGCAGGACAAGCCGGGCTGGCGGACGCGTGCGTTCACGCTTGCGATCGCAGGCGACGCAGACAAGGCGGTCGAGATCACCAACACGATCCTGCCCGGAAAGCTGGCGCAGAGCATTGCGCCGTACTTGCGTTACATGCCGCGCCTGACCAGGGCGCAGCAGGCGGCCGCAGCGGACCTCGGCCGGTTTCCGCGCGCCTCGGAGATCGGACGGGATGACGCCCGCATCGCGGCTTACGCACCGCCGCGCAGTTCGGCTGCCGGTGGAGGACTGATCCCCAAGGGCGAGCCGCTTGGCGGCACGAAGCTGGCCAAGGCGACAAAGACCTCGCGAACCCGCAGCGCGCGTACGGACACGGCACAGGCGGCGCGGCAGCAGGGCCAGTCCACCCGTCCGACAAGCCTTGCGTCGGTCGATCCGGACCGGGTCGCGCCGCCCGAGCCGAAACCCGCGATCGAACGCGACACCGGCGAACTGCCCCCGGTCGGGCGCAGTGCCGAGCCTGCCAGGGTTGTGGCAGCGACGCTGGCGCCCGTTACCACTCCGGCGGCCGCGCCTTCCGCAGCGCCTGTGCGTACCGCTGCCCCCGCGCCCACCCAGGTTGCGCAGGCGACGGAGGCCTCCACGCCGCCGGCGCGGGCAACTGCTCCGGGCTTCGATCTCGGTCGTCTTCCCGCCTCGCAGGCGCCCGCTACGGGGGGCGCGCCTGCCAGCGCGCTGGCAGCGAAGACGCCGCCGGTATCCGCCCCGGCAAGCCCGCCGCCGGTTCCGGGACCGAACCAGCTTTCGCTTTCCGAGATATTCGCGGACATCGGCAAGCCGACCGTGGACGTGATGCCGACCTCGGGCGCCGTCGACATCCGGCTGATCACTCCCGCGGCGCCGCCACCCCCGCGTGTCCAGCTGCCGAAGGTCGAAGAGGCCAAACCGGCGGAGACAAAGCTGGCCGAGACAAAGCCAGTTGAAGCCAAGGCTGCCGAAGCCCCGGTCGCCGAAGTCAAGGAAGCCAGGGCGACCAAGGCCAAGACCGCCGCCGCCAAGGCTGCCGAGGCTAAGGTGAAGGCCAAGGCGGACGCAGAAGCCAAGGCCAAGGCCGAAGCCGCGGAGAAGGCGAAGAAGCCCACGCATCCCAGCCGGATCTGGGTCCAGATCGGGGTCGGACGGGACAAGAGCGCCATCGCCTTCGACTGGCGGCGCTACACGCGTGAGAGCGCCGCGCTGCTCAAGGGCCGCAGCCCCTACGTCAGCGAGATGGGGCGGACCAACCGCGTGCTGATCGGTCCTTTCGCTACGCAGAAGGCGGCCAGTGCTTTCCTCGCGGATGCCAGGAAGCAGGGCTTCGCCGACGCGCTGCCCTGGACCAGCCCGGCGGGTCAGGTCGTGGATCCGCTCTCCTCCAAGTAAATCTGCGGGTTTGTGGGGTTGGCGGCGGCCTTGTGTTAACGCGTATTCACATTTATCCACACGCTGTGAACAGGCTTGTGCAGTTATGCGCAGGCGATGTCGGGCGGGTGGATTGTGCTCCCCCACCCACAGGCAGCATCCATGCACCCGTATTCTCGGAGGGCTGATGTCGCAGATTATGAGGACCGTTCAGGACGATATCGACCGGGACGAAGAGGCTGCCCCCGTGGAAATGCTCGCTTCGCTTTTCGAGGCGCGCGACTGGCCCTTCGAATATGCCGGTGAGGACGAGATCTCGGCGGAGATAAAGGGCGCCTGGGCGACGTACCAGTTGCAGGCGATCTGGCGTCCGGAGGACCGGGTGCTGCAACTCCTGTGCCTTCCCGACATCCGCGTGGCCGATGCCAAGCGCTCCGCCGTGTTCGAGGCGCTGGCGCTCATCAACGAGCAGGTCTGGCTGGGGCACTTCGACATGTGGTCGAACGGCGGCGTCGTGCTCTATCGCCACGGGCTGATGCTCGGGCCGGACGGGCTGCTCGGGCCGGGGCAGGCACAGATGGTGGTCGAGGCCGCGATCGAGGAGTGCGACCGCTTCTACCCGGTGTTCCAGTTCATCCTGTGGGGCGACAAGACGCCGTCCGAAGCGCTCGCGGCGGCCCTGGTGGACGCGGCCGGGGAAGCCTGACCGCTCGTCACTGCGGTTCGCAGCGTGGTTGGCTATGCCGCCCGCTGGTCCCGCTGCGCATGGCACGCATGGCCCTTGTGGCCTGTGATCGGCTCGCCTAAGTCGCGGGCCGATCCAGTTTCAAGGGAATATGCGCATGGACCGGTTTCAGAACATCCTGCTCGTGGGCTGCGGCAACATGGCAGGGGCCATGCTGACGGGCTGGCTGGCGGGCGGCATTCCGGCCTCGCGCTTCACCGTCGTCGATCCGCATCGCGAGAGCGTGCCTGAAGGTGTCGCGCTGCTGCCCGAACTGCCTGCGGAAGGCCGCTTCGATGCGGTGATGCTGGGGGTCAAGCCGCAGGGCCTCGACGCTGTCGCACCGGCAGTGGGCGCGCTCGTCGGACGTGAGACCGTGCTGTTCTCGATCCTCGCGGGCGTCGAATTCGACAGCCTTGCGGCGCACTTCCCGCAGGCCGGCGCGCTGGTGCGGATCATGCCGAACCTAGCGGCCGCCATCGGCAAGTCGCCGGTCGCACTCGACGCGCGCGGCCTCGACGAGACCGGCCGCGCGGCGGTGACTGCGCTGATGCAGCCGCTCGGCACGCCCGAGTGGCTGGCGGGCGAGCATCTGTTCGACGCGGTCACCGCGCTGGCCGGTTGCGGCCCGGCGTTCGTCTATCGCTTCATCGATTCCCTCGCCGCGGGCGCGGTGGCCCTCGGCCTGGATGCGGGCCAGTCGCAGCGGCTGGCGCTCGCGATGGTCGAAGGGGCGGCGCAGCTCGCCGGCGCTTCCGAGTTTTCGCCGGGCGAACTGGCGGACAAGGTCGCCAGCCCGGGCGGTTCGACCCGCGCGGGTATGAACGTGCTGGACGAGGGCGGCGCGCTGGCCGGCGTTGTGCTCGAAGCGATGACCGCCTCGCGCGATCGCAATGCCGAGATGGCAGCCGAGGCCCGGCGCGGCTGATCGTCGTGGTTTGAAGCCGGAGCCAAGAAGAAATAGGTCCGTTTTACACTTTGTCACAAATGGCGCGGGCCGGTTCTTCTTGAAACTTTCGCGTTCGAGCGCGATATTCCCTCCTGAGCGGGACCGCATTTGGCTGGCTTCTCCGCTAAAGGGAGTTTGAAATGGCGAATTGGAACGACCCCCAGCCCCGTCAGGGCTTCGGTGCGTCTCCGAGCCGTGACGGCAGCGATCTCGGTCGCACCGCCGGCCGGACCGCTTACGATGCGGGTCTGCGTCGGCACATGCTGTCGATCTACAACTACATGGCCTCGGGCGTGCTGCTTTCGGGCATCGTCGCGATGCTCTTCGCGCCTTACGCGATCGCTATGATGCAGTCGCCGATCAAGTGGCTGGTCATGCTGGCCCCGCTGGGCTTCGTCTTCGCGATCAGCGGCGGCGCGCAGCGGTTCAGCGAAGGCACGCTGAAGGTGCTCTACTGGGCGTTCGCGGCCGTGATGGGCGTATCGCTCTCGACGATCTTCGTGATCTACACGGCGACCTCGATCGCGACCACGTTCTTCGCGACGGCGGCGGCTTTCGCGGGCCTCAGTCTCTATGGTTACACCACGAAGAAGGACCTGTCGGGCTTCGGCACCTTCCTGATCATGGGCGTGGTCGGTATTTTGATCGCCTCGCTGGTGAACATCTTCGTGGGTTCGAGCGTGCTGCAGCTGGCGATTTCGATCCTCGGCGTGCTGATCTTCGCAGGGTTGACCGCCTATGATACGCAGATGCTCAAGAACCAGTACTATCACCTGCGCGGCACAGATTTCGTCGGCAAGGCCGTGATCCTCGGCGCGCTGAGCCTGTACCTGGACTTCATCAACATGTTCCAGTTCCTGCTGAGCTTCCTCGGCCAGCGGGACTAAGGGCGGCGGTTAATCGCAACCGGAATGGAGATAATTTTCCTCCGAAGCGATTAATCCACAGTGCAGTTTCACCTAAGCATGATGCCCGGTGCGTTTTATCGCACCGGGCATTTGCTTTATGACTCAGCGGGGTTAGACCGTTTGCCGCGATGGAGAACGATGCGTGTACCGAGGGCTTGAGATGATCGACAACGGGCAGGGGCGTCGTCGCCTTTCCTTGCTGGCGGGCTCGGCGGTGGCCGTCACGCTTGCCGCGCTGGCAGGCTGTGCGAAGCCGCCTCCGCCCCCGCCACCCCCGCCGCCGGTCGTGGTGATCCCGCCGATGCCGACGCCGCCGATGGGCGCGCCGCTCGAAATGCGGGTGCCGGCCAAGGCAGAGGATGGCACGCGCCAGACCGTGAATTACGGGATTTCCACGTCGCAGACGATCTGGAACTTCCGCTCGGCCTATAACGTGGCTGCGCTCAACTGCGTCGAGGTTCAGTTCACCCCGATCCTCGAGGGCTACAAGCGTTTCCTGAAGGTCTACGACAAGTCGCTCGACCGTGCGAGCAAGGAAATCGACGCGAGCTTCCGTACACAGCATTCCGGCCGCGCCGCGATCGTCGCGCGCGAGACCTACCAGACGCAGGTCTACAACTTCTTCTCGCTGCCGCCGGTGGACTCCAGCTTCTGCCAGGCAGCGATGGAAGTGAGCGCCGAATTGAACACGGTGGAGCCGAGCCAGTTCGACAACTGGTCGTACACCGGCCTCGCCAAGCTCGAGGCGCCGTTCAAGGCGTTCTTCGATGCTTATGACCAGTACCGCGCCGATCTGGCCGCATGGCAATCGCGCTACGGATCGAACGGCCTCATTACCGTGCGTCCGAATGCGGAGCAGGTCATGGCCCAGCCTGTCGTCCAGCCTCAGGCGAGCGTGCCGCAGGCGCAGTGACGTCGGCAGTGGGTGCGAGAATCTTCGCGCCCGCCCATTTTTTCTCTTCCGCGCGGGAGGCGTCTTCGCTAAGGGGACGCTCCCGAGCGCGGTGACGCAATCGGACTTGATACTGGAACGGGGCCGTAGCTCAGCTGGGAGAGCGCGTCGTTCGCAATGACGAGGTCAGGGGTTCGATCCCCCTCGGCTCCACCAGTATCGCACAATTCAGGCGTGTCCGGACGAACCGGGCATCACCCGGCCCGAGACACGGCCGGGTTTTTTGTTTATCTGCGGCCAGCGGCGTTCAGCGGAGGGAAAACCTCCGGCGACCGGGACCGGTCGCGAAGGGGCGCTTCATCAGCGCTGGAAGCGATAGGACCGATGCATTTTCTCGACCAGGCCAAGATTTACGTGCGTGCAGGCGGCGGTGGCCCCGGTGCGGTCAGCTTCCGGCGTGAGAAGTACGTCGAATACGGCGGCCCCAACGGCGGCAACGGCGGCAAGGGCGGCGACATCATCTTCGAAGCCGTGCCCGGCCTCAACACGCTGATCGACTTCCGCTATACCCAGCACTTCAAGGCCCCGCGCGGCGGCCACGGCATGGGCCAGAACCGCAACGGCGCGGCGGGCAAGGACCTGGTCATCAAGGTGCCGATCGGCACCCAGGTCATCGCCGACGACGAAGGGCGCGACACCGTGCTGCTCGACCTCACCGAGCCGGGCCAGCGCGTCACCTTCATCGAAGGCGGCATGGGCGGGCGCGGCAACGCCAGCTACAAGACCAGCACCAACCGTGCCCCGCGCCAGCACCAGCCCGGCATGCCGCCGATCGAGCAGTGGGTGTGGCTGCGCCTCAAGCTGCTGGCGGACGTCGGCCTCGTCGGCATGCCCAACGCGGGCAAGTCCACCTTCATCAACGCGCTGTCGAACGCCAAGGCGAAGGTCGGCGACTACGCCTTCACCACCCTGCGTCCGCAGCTCGGCGTCGTCATGCACAAGCACCGCGAGTTCGTGCTGGCGGACATTCCCGGCCTGATCGCAGGCGCGGCGGACGGCGCGGGGATCGGCGATCGCTTCCTCGGCCACATCGAACGCTGCCGCGTGCTGGTCCACCTCATCGACATCTCCAACACCGATCCGGTGGAGGCGATGCAGGTCGTCGAGGAGGAACTGGAAGCCTACAGCGAACTGCTGGCCGACAAGCCGCGCCTGGTGGCGCTGAACAAGGTCGATCTGGTCGATGACGCACTGGCGGAAGAATACGCCAAGGAGCTGCTCAAGGCCGGCGCGGACGAAGTGTTCCCGATTTCCGGCGCGACCGGCAAGGGCATGCCGCGCCTGCTTGATGCGGTGATCGACTATCTCCCGGCCGCCACCGTGACCGAACGTCCCACCGGCGAGCGCGAAGAGGCCGACGACACGCCCTGGTCGCCGATCTGACGGGCTGAAGGCCCACCCCCGGCCCCTCCCGCAAGCGGGAGGGGAGAAGAGGGGTTTCGCCCTCCCGCTTGCGGGAGGGCCGCGAGACTTGCCGAGCCTCAGGCGAGGTTAGTCGCAGCGGGGTGGGCATCGCCGCCCAACCTTGCGCTTTCCTCAACTGCACCTTTCCCCTAGAGGCTGGCACGCCCATGCCTATTGCCCGACTCTCAGACCTCGCCGATTCCTCCCTTGCGCCGCGCCTTGTCATCAAGGTGGGTTCGGCGCTGCTCGTCGGGCCGGAGGGCGTCCGACGCGCATGGATCACGCAGCTGGTGGCCGAGATCGCCGAGGCGCGCGGGCGGGGGCAGGACGTGATCGTCGTCTCCTCGGGCGCGATCGCGCTGGGCGCGGCGACGCTGGGGCTGGAAAAGGGGGGGCGCGGCAGCCTCGCCGATGCGCAGGCCAGCGCCGCCGTCGGCCAGATCGCGCTTTCGGGCCTCTGGGCCGAGCTTCTGGGCGCGCACGGCATCACCGCCGCGCAGATGCTGCTGACGCTGGAGGATCTTGAGGACCGCCGCCGTTACCTCAACGTCACGGCCACGCTGACCCGCCTGCTCGATGCGGGCGCGGTGCCGGTCATCAACGAGAACGATTCGGTGGCGACCCAGGAAATCCGCTTCGGCGACAACGACCGCCTCGCCGCGCGCGTGGCGCAGGCCGCGCAGGCGAGTGCGGTGGTGCTGCTTTCCGACATCGACGGCCTCTACGATCGCCACCCCAAGCTGCCCGGTGCGAAGATGATCCCGGTGGTCGCGGGTGTCACCGCCGAGGTGCGGGCGATGGCCAGCACCGAATCGAATTCCGGCATGGGCTCGGGCGGCATGGTCTCCAAGCTGCAGGCGGCCGAGATCGCGGAGCTGGCGGGCATCTGCCTTGTCATCGGCAACGGCCAGCACGAACGCCCGATGGCGCGCATCGTGGGCGCCAAGGATCGCGAGGGCATCGGCACCCTGTTCGTGCCCAGACGCAAGGCCGCCGCGCGCAAGGCGTGGCTGGGCGGCCGCCTGCGTCTCAAGGGTGAGATCGTGGTGGACGACGGTGCCGCAGCGGCACTCGGGCGCGGGTCCAGCCTGCTCGCCAAGGGCATCACGGCGGTCGAAGGCGTGTTCTCGCGCGGCGATCCCGTCGCCATCGTCGACGGCGCGGGCAAAGTGCTCGCCCATGGCCTTTCCGAATACGACGCCGCCGAATGCGCCGCCATCGTCGGCCTGCATTCGAGCGAGCAGGAACAGGTGCTCGGCTATTCGCCGCGCTCCGCTGTGGTCCACCGCGACCAGATGGTGTTGAAATGAACCGCCGCCGCAATCTCATCGACCGCCCGGTCATCGCGCTCACCGGCGCCACCGGCTTCGTCGGACAGGCCGTTCTGGAAGCGGCCATCGAGGCTGGCTTCGCCGTGCGCGCACTCACCCGCCGCGGCCAGCCCGAGCGCGAGCATGTCGACTGGATCGGCGGCGAGCTGGGCAATCCTGCCTCGCTGGTCGAACTGGTGCGCGGGGCCGAGGCGGTGATCCACGTCGCGGGCGTCGTCAACGCGCCCGATGCGGCCGGGTTCGAGGCGGGCAACGTCACCGGCACCCTCAACCTCATCGAAGCGACCGTGGGCGAGGGCGTGCGGCGCTTCGTCCATGTCTCCTCGCTCTCCGCGCGCGAGCCGGATTTGTCGGCCTACGGCGCCTCCAAGGCGCGGGCCGAAAAGATCGTTATGGCCAGCCCGCTCGACTGGACCATCGTGCGCCCGCCCGCGATCTACGGCCCGCGGGACAAGGAGATGTTCGAGCTGTTCCGCGTGGCGCGCTGGGGCTTCATCCCGATGCCGAAGCAGGGCCGTGCCTCGATGATCCATGTCGACGATCTGGCGCGGCTGCTCGTCGCGCTGGAGCCGGGCGGGCTGTCGGTGACCGGCAAGGTCTTCGAGCCGGACGACGGCAAGCCGCAGGGGTGGGAGCATTTCGAACTCGGCCTCGCGATCGGCTGGGCGCTGGGCAAGCGGCCGCGCGTGATCGGGCTGTCTCCGGCGATGCTCCACCGGGCTGCGCGCATCGACAATTTTTTGCGCGGCCCCCGTGCAAAAATGACGCTCGACCGCGCCGCCTACATCAGCCATCCGGACTGGGTGGTCTCGCCCGAGGCCGCGCCGCCGGGCAAGCTCTGGCGTCCCCGCATCGAGACGCGCGAAGGGCTGAAGGCCACGGCGCAATGGTATCGTGAGCACAAGTGGCTCTGAAGAGGTAACGCCCCGCATGAACCGCCTGCTCGCCCGCCTGAACATCGATCCGTTCCTGCTGATGCTGCTTGGCACGGTGGCGCTGGCGACGGTGCTGCCCGCGCAGGGCGTGTGGGCACGCGTCGCGGGCGGCGTGGCGGATGCGGCTATCGCGCTGCTGTTCTTCCTGCACGGCGCCAAGCTCTCGCGCGAGGCGATCCTCGACGGCGCCAAGGCGTGGAAGCTGCACCTGACCGTCGGTGCGACGACTTTCTTGCTGTTCCCGATCATCGGCCTTGGCGTGCGGGCGATCCCCGGTATCGAGCCCTCGCTGGCGACGGGCGTGCTGTTTCTGACACTGTTGCCGTCCACCGTGCAGTCCTCGATCGCCTTCACTGCGATCGCCGGAGGCAATGTCGCGGCGGCAGTGGTGAGCGCCTCGTTCTCCAACCTCGCGGGGATATTCATCACGCCGCTGCTGACGGCGCTGTTCATTACCGGCCGGAGCCAGGGATTCTCGACGGACCCGATCATCGACATCTCGGTGCAGTTGCTGCTGCCGTTCCTGGCGGGGCATTTCCTGCGCCCGTGGATCGGCGGCTTCGTCACCCGCAACAAGAAGGTGCTGGGCTACGTCGACCGCAGCTCGATCCTGCTGGTGGTCTACACCGCGTTCGGCGCGGCGGTGCTCGAAGGGCTGTGGCACAAGGTGACGGTGGGCGAACTGGCGCTGATCGCGGCGATTTCGCTGGGCGTGCTGGCGGTGGTGATGGTGGTGTCGAGCTTCGTTGGGAAGGCCATGGGCTTCTCGCGCGAGGACAGGATCGTGCTGCTGTTCTGCGGCTCGAAGAAGAGCCTCGCGACCGGCGTGCCGCTGGCGGGCGTGCTGTTCCCGGCGGCGCAGGTGGGTGCGATCATCCTGCCGCTGATGTTCTTCCACCAGATCCAGCTGATGGTTTGCGCCGTGCTGGCCCGCCGCTTCGCGGCGGCGGAGGAAAAGGCTGCGTCGTCGTCCCGGACTTGATCCGGGACCGCTGCGCGTGACCGGCCCACGTCGCTGGGCGCGCACCTGAAGACAGCCACCGGTCCCGGATCAAGTCCGGGACGACGCAGGAATTCGCCCGGGCGATGGGCCGCATCTCGTCAATCTAGATAGTGCATACTATCAAATCGGCAGGGAGAGCCTGCCATGCACATCGAACCTGCCATCCTGCCCTATCTCGCCGACCTCGAAGGTGCGGTCGCGAACCTTGCGGATACCTGGCGGCCTGACGATCCGGCCTACCGTGCCGACGTCTACCGCCAGACCGTGGCGAGCCTGTCCTATTCCTACTTCATGTACTTCCACGCCGATGCCGAACATCCGGACTGGGCGCCGCTGTGGAACCCGGTCTACACGCTCCAGCCCAACCCGGACGACATCTACACGCAGTCGCCGATCCGGGGCGACCTGACCTACCGCGTTTCCGGCAACCGGGGGACATGCCGCATCCTCTCGTTCACCACGCAGGCCGCGCTGTCGGGCACGGTGGACGCCATGCCGCGCCCCAATGGCCACAACGAGTGCGACACCAACGACCTCGGAATCGCTCCGGGCGAGGACTTCTCCATCGTGTTCAGTGCCGAGCGGCCCGCCGGATACGCGGGCCACTGGGCGCCGATCGACCGCTCCGCGCGCGGCATGTTCACCCGCTTTCGCATGTACGACTGGGAGCGTGAGGTGGACCCGGTGCTGTCGATCGAATGCCTCGACCCGGTGCCGCCCAAGCCGCGCCTCGCGCCCGAGGAAATCCTGCGCCGCATCGGCGAGATGGCGAAGCTGCCGCGCCGCAAGACCGACCTCTACTACCCCATGCAGAACGGGGTGAAGGAGCGTGTCGGCTTCAACGTGTTCGAGCCGGTGCGCTATCCCGGCGCGCTGGTGAAGCAGACCTACTGGCCCGCCTGCTTCCAGCTGGAAGACGACGAGGCGCTGATCATCGAGACCGAGATTCCCGCCCGCGCGCCCTACTGGAACGTGCAGCTCAACGACCCGTACTTCAACGCGCTGGAATATGTTTACCGCCTCAGCAGCACCAACGGCGCGATGGCGCGGCTGTCGAGCGACGGGAAGTTCCGCGCCGTCATCGCGCTGACCGATCCGGGGGTGCCCAACTGGCTCGACCCCGCAGGCTACAACGAAGGCGGCATCTACGGTCGCTGGTACGATTGCGACAGCGAGCCGGTGCCCACGATCACCCGCGTCAAACTGGCCGATCTGCGCTCCCATCTGCCCGAGGACACGCCCGTGGTCACGCCGGCCGAGCGCTCCGAGGAGATCCGCCGCCGCGTCGCCGCGTGCCAGCGGCGGCGGCGCTGGTGAGAGGCTGAGCGATGGACCTCGGCTACGATCCGCCCGAAACCTTCCGCCATGCGCTCGGCCAGTTGCACGATACCGTCATCGCCGAGACCGTTAGTGACGATTTCGGTCCGGCCGACTACCTGCCGGGCCTCACCGTGCTGTTGCAGTCGATGGACTACGACCCGCGCTTTTCCGAACAGGGCAGGCGCGCTGCATGGGGCATGGTCGTCGGCGTGCTGCGCGGGCGGGCGCAGGCCGTGGTGGCGATGAAGGCGAACCCCGGCTTCGATGCGGCCCCGGTGCTGTCGCCGGTGGTCATCACCGGGGTGCCGCGCACAGGGACGACGGCGCTGCACCGGCTGCTCGCGGTCGATCCGCGCTTTCAGGGGCTGCAGACGTGGCTGCTCGACAGCCCGATGCCGCGTCCGCCGATGGCGCGCTGGGCGGAGTATCCGCAGTATCGCAAGACCCTCGCGGGGCTGGATGCGCAGTATACCGCGCTCCCCGATGCCAGGGCCGCGCATTTCCGCGCTGCCGAGGAAGTCCACGAATGCTGCATGCTGCTGCGGCAGTCGTTCGTCTCGAACTTGTGGTCGTGCGGCTGGTCGGCCGCGACTTACGATGCGTGGTGGCAGTGCCAGAGCGAGGCGGCGGCCTATTCCCACTTCGCGCGGTGCGTCCGGCTGATCGGCATGAATGATGCGGGCAAGCGCTGGCTGCTCAAGAACCCCGGCCATATCGCGCATCTCGATTTGCTGCTGGCGGTGTTCCCCGACGCCCGCGTGATCCAGACTCACCGCGATCCGGGCAAGGCGGTGCCGAGCCTCGTCTCGCTGCTGATGAACATGAACGGGCTGATGGAGCCCGACCGCAAGCAGCAGCGCGCGGAAAACCTGCTGCGCCGCGAAGTCGCCAAGTGGGCCAATGCGGTGGAGAAGTGCGAGGCGGTGCGCGTGCGGCATCCGGGGCAGGTGCTCGATGTGGTCCACGCCGATTTCCACGCCCGCCCGATGGAGACGGTGGAGGTGATCTATCGCTTCATCGGCATGGACATTCCCGAGGAAACCCGAGCCGCCTTGCAGCGCCGGATCGATGAGAAGCCCGAACTCAGCCACGGCGTCCACCGCTACTCCATCACCGACTACGGCATGACCGCTGACGAGGCGCGCGAGCCGTTTCGCGCTTACATAGAGCGCTACGACCTGCTGGAGACGCGGGCATGAAGGCGGCGATCTATCCCGGGGGCGGTGCGCCGATCGTGATCGAGACGATCGCCGACCCAAAGCCCGGCCCCGGCGACCTGCTGATCCGCGTGGACCGCTGCGGCATCTGCGGCACCGACCTTGCCATGACCAGGGGTGGCGCGTGGGACTTCGGCGCCGGTGTCCAGTTCGGGCACGAGTTCGCCGGAACCGTGGTCGAGGTCGGCCGCGGGGTCGAGGGCTGGAAGGTCGGCGATCCGCTGGCGGTGCTGCCCTCGGTCGCCTGCGGGGAGTGCGAGACCTGCCGTGCCCATGGCAACAATGTGCTGTGCCGCGAGAGCCCCGCGCGTGCCTCGGTCGGCTTCGCGCAATACGCCCGGATATCGGCTAGCGTCGCCACTCCGCTGCCGAAGACGCTTTCCATGGCTGACGGGGCGCTGATCGAACCCTTGGCGATCAGCCTTTACGGCACGCAGATGGCGCGAATCCGGCCGGGCGAGCGGGTGCTGGTGCTCGGCGGCGGGACGGTGGCGCTCTATGCGATCTGGTGGGCGCGGCGGCTGGGAGCGGGGCGGGTGACCGCGATGTCGCGCTCGTCGCGGCGGCGGGACTTGTGCCTGCAGATGGGGGCGGACGCCTTCGTGGCCTTCGGGGACAACGAGGCGGGCGAAGTCGTCGAGGCGCTGGGCGGTGCACCGCAGGTGGTGCTGGAAGGCGTGGGCGCGCCGGGGATGCTTGGCCGCGCGGTCCAGCACGCTGCGCCGTTCGGGCGGATCGTCAGCCTGGGGTTCTGCACCGCGCCCGACCCGGTGATCCCGGCGATCGCGAGCTACAAGTGCGTGTCGATGCACTTCGCGGTCGGCTATTCCATGCGGGAGTTTCTTTTCATCGCCGACCTTCTGGGACGCGGCCATGTCCATGCCGATCCCAAGGCGATCGTCACCGACACCATCGCCTTGGAGCAGTTGCCTGCGATGTTCGAGACCCTGCGCGGCCCGAATGCGGAAACCAAGGTCCACGTGCGCTGCGATTAGGTCGTCGTCCCGGACTTGATCCGGGACCGCTGGCTGTCTTTAGGTAAGAGCTAGCTGCGCGCGCCCGCGAGGTGGGCTGTTCATGGTCAGCGGTCCCGGATCAAGTCCGGGACGACGTCAGGCCGGCACCGGTTCCCCCAACGCTTCCTCCACCTGCGGCCCCTTGCGCAGCATGAGCAGCAGCAGGGCGCCTGCGAATACCGACGTGCCCACGGTCACCAGGAACGTGTCGAAACTGCCGGTCCGCGCCAGCGTCCAGCTCAGCAGCGCTGCTCCCGAAGCGGCCGCCAGCGAGCACACCCCCGTCAGCAGCCCGAGCACGCTGGAATAGATTCGCGTCCGGAAGTGCCGCGCGACGAGGAAGGCGAGGATATCCCCTTCCGCCCCCACCGCGAAGCCGAGGCTGAAGATCGCCGCGGTCACCACTACCGGCGCGTCCCAGTTGCTCGCCAGCACGAACAGCCCGAGCCCCGGCAGCGCCAGCATCACGAACGACACCACTTGCGGCGCGAAGCGGTCGAGCGCCACGCCGGTCACGAAGCGGCCCAGCAGCATCCCCACCGCCAGCGCGGTGAACATGATCGAGGCGCCTTCGCCGCTGATCCCCTGGTCAAGCACCAGCATCTTGAGCTGCACGAGAATCAGCGTCAGTGGCAGGTTGCACAAGTACATCGCGCCGAACAGGATCCAGAACGCCCGCTCGCCGAAGATCTCGGGATAGTCGTCGCGCGCGCGGCGCTTGGGCGCGGTGACGAGGGCCGCATGCGCTCGCCCGCTGGGGATGAGCAGGAACACGACGATGCCGGTGAGCACCGTGAACAGCGCCAGCATCCGGTACGTCGCCGACCAGCCGTGCGCCTCGACGAACTCGTTGATGACCGGCCCGCCGATCGCGGCGAACAGGGCCGGGCCGCAGGCGACGATTGCAAGACCGAGGCCGCGCGCGTGCTCGATATGCTGCACCACGAGGCGGGTGTAGACCGTCGCGGTCGTCGTCACGCAAATGATGCTCTGGAAGATGAAGATCGCCAGATAGGCCTCGAACGAGCCGCCGATGAGGCTGAAGCCCAGCATCGTCAGCGGCATGGCGACGATCCCGATCAGCGCGGTCAGCTTGACCCCGAAGAGGTCGGCGAGGCGGCCGATGAAGGGCATCGACAGCGCCGTCAACATGCCGAGCATGCCGGTCATCGCGAACTGCGCCTTGGACCACCCGGCATCGGCGACGAGCGAGGGCGCGATCGCGCTGGTGACGGTGCCGATGATCGACATGCCCGTACCCATGCCCAGCGTCGCCGCCAGCAGCGGGCGCCACGCGGCACCGATTTCCGATAGATAGCGCAAGGTCAGGTCTCTCCGGGGCGATTTTCGTTATGCCCGCCAGCTTGCCACCTGACCGGCCGGGGCAAAAGCGCAGGACCGCCCCGCACGGGCTATTTCACGCCGGGGCAATCGGAAATCGCCGGAGCGTTTGGTTGCCGCGTTCCTAGGTGAACCACCGGGGAGGGCGTTGGAAGGCTGGGCAACCCTGTCTTGGTAAACGATTGCCATGAGCAACGTTCACCATGCCCACGGCGCTCGCCGCCTTCGCCCGCTTGCCGCAGGGTTCGCCCTTGCCGCAGGTATCGTCCTCGCGCCCCAGGCCGCGTCCGCCGCGACGGTGACCGACACCATCACGGTGACGGCCAACGTGCAGTCGGCCTGCGTCGTCGCCGCCAGCCCGCTGGCTTTCGGCAACTACAACCCGACGTCGTCCTCGAACGTCGATGCGACCACCACCGTCAACGTCACCTGCACGCAGGGCACCCCCTACAACGTCGGCCTCAATGCGGGCACGACGACCGGCGGCACGACCACCGTGCGCAAGCTCAATTCCTCCGGCCATACCCTCAACTACGCGCTCTATTCCGATTCCGGCCGCACCACGAACTGGGGCAACACCGTCAATACCGACACCGTCGCGGGCACCGCCGGGACTTCCGCCACCGCCTACACCGTCTACGGCCGCATCCCCGGCAGCCAGAACACCACGGCGGGCGCCTACACCGACTCGGTGACCGTCACGGTGACCTACTGATGACCTTTCGGCGCGCTCCGGTACTGCTGGCGGCCCTGTTTGTTGCCATGTGGGGCGGCTTTGCCGCCCCGGCGCGGGCGGGTTCGCTCAGCGTGATGCCGGTGCGCGTCGATGTACCTTCGGGCCGCCGCTTCTGCTCGCTGACGCTGGGCAACGATTCCGACCGCGCGGTGACCGTGCAGGTGCGCGGCTTCGCATGGAGCCGCGACGAGGGCGGTGCCGACATTCTCGATCCCGATACCGACTTCGTCGTCAATCCGCCGATCGCGACGATTGCGCCGCACGGCACGCGGCTGGTGCGCTGCAGCCTGCCCGCCGATACAGGGGCGCAGGCGGAAAGGCAGTGGCGCCTGATCGTCGACGAACTTCCCGACCCCACGCAGGCCCAGCCAGGCGTGGTGCAGACCTTGCTGCGCCTCTCGGTCCCGGTGTTCCGGGGCGCCGAGGGCGTGGCACCGCAGTTCACCGCCTCCACCTCGCCGCTGGGGCTGCGCCTTGCCAATACGGGCAGCGGCCACGCCCGGATCGTGGCGCTCACTCTGCAAGGGGCGAGCGAGACGGTAACGCTGGACAAGCCGTTCTATCTCCTTGCCGGAGGTGCGCAGCTGATCCCGGCCGAGCGCCTGCCGCGCGGTCTGTTCTCCATCCACGTGCGTGCCGAGGAGGGCGAGTATACCGTCGCCCTCCCTGCGCCGTGAGCTGATGGTCGCCTCCGGTGAAGCGCACCTCCCGCCGCCTTGCGGCAGCCCTTTCGGCTGCGCTTGCCCTGTCGCCTGCGATCGGCGTCGGAACTGCCTGCGCGCAGTCGGTGGCCGAGGCGGCGCCCATGCCGGTCGGCGTCGTCCTCAACGGGCAGGCGATCGCCGAGCCCGGCCTGCTCATCGTGCATGACGGCCACCTCCTTGCGCGGCGCAGCGACATCGAGAGCTGGGGCCTCGCCGCCCATTCCATGATCGCGTCCGAGACGCTGGGCGGCGAAAGCTACGTCGCGCTGGACCGCGTGAAGGGTGTCGCGCGGCTCGACGCGGACGGGGCGACGCTGCTGGTCGATGCCGACGTCAGCCTGTTTCCGCGCTACACGTTCGATCCCGGCCGCCATGTCGTGCCGCTGGCGCAGACGATCCCGGCGCAGTTCCTCGATTACGACCTGACGCTGTCCGACTGGAACGGCCACGCGCGGCTTGGCGGTTTCGTCGATGCGGGCGTTTCCGGACCTTGGGGCGTCGCCGACTCCAGCTTTCTCGTCGACAGCGACCGGGGAGGCGTCGTGCGGCTGGATACCGCGCTGCGCCGGGACTTTCCTCAGCAGCGGATGCGGCTGGTGCTGGGCGACGCCGTCGGCACCGGCGCGCCGTGGAGCCGTCCGGTGCGGTATGGCGGTGTGTTCCTCGGCACCGATTTCTCGCTCGATCCGCAGAGCATCAACTTCCCGCTGCCGGTGATCTCCGGGAGCGCGCTGACGGCTTCGACCGTTGAACTTATGGCGCAATCGTCGCGCCAGTCGATGGACGTCGGGCCGGGCGCCTTCGACCTCACCCTCCAGCCGCGCCTTACCGGGGCCGGGCAAGTGACGATGAGCGTGCGTGACCTTGCGGGCAATACCCGGCAGGTGACGCGCAGCTTCTACGCGAGCCCGAGCCTGCTGCGCCCCGGCCTCTCCGAATTCGCGATCGAGGCGGGGGCGCTGCGGAGGCGCTTCGGCTTCGACAGCTTCGCTTATGGCCCTCTGTTCGCGGCGGCCGGACTGCGGCGCGGGATCACCAATGCGCTGACCCTCGAAGGGCGCGTGGAGGTCAGTGGTCGCACGCGCATGGCGGGCCTTGGCGCGGCGATGGTGCTGGGCGCGGTCGGCGAGGTTTCGCTGGCAGGCGCGGTGTCGCAAGGGTCAGCGGGGACCGGGACGCTGATGCGCGCGCAAATGCAGCGCGTCACGCCGGTCTATACCTTCACCACCAGCTACGAGCGCGCCGACGCGCAGTTCCGGCAGGTGGGCGAGGGCCGCTTCAACGGCGGCGGGCGCAGCGAACTGGCGGTCGCAGGAGGGCTTTCGCTCGGACGGATCGGCAGCCTCAATGCCAGCTATGCGCGGCTGACGCAGGGTATCGGCGGGGAAGGACAAACCCGCTACGATCTCGCCTCGGCCTACTACACGGCGAACCTGCGCGGCGGCTATCTCTCGGCGGGCGTGCAGTACACCGCCTATCGCGCGGGGCGGCGCGACGCGGGGCTGTTCGGCTCGCTGACCATTCCGCTGGGACCGCGCCGCAATGCTTCGGTGATCGCCGAGCCGGGCCGTGCGGCCGCGACCTTCACGCAGAACCTGCCCGACCGCAGCGGCTTCGGCGCGCGGGCGCTGGCCGGGCGCGATGGTGGAGCGGCATGGCTGGAGGGCGGGCTCGGCTATCGCAGCGGCGCAGGCGACATCCGCCTCGACGTAGCGCAGCGGCGTGGGCAGCAGGGCGTGCAGCTCAACGTGCGCGGCGGCCTGCTCAGGGTGGACGGAACGCTCGTCGCCAGCCAGCACATCGACGACGGCTTCGCGCTGGTCGACGTGGCCAGCGACGCCCCGGTCACCGTCACCGTCGAGAACCGCCCCCGTCCGACCAAGGCCGGGCGCGGGCGCGGCGTGATCGTCACCGGCCTCCAGCCTTATGCCGAGAACCACATCGGCATCGACGCCGCCGAAGTGCCGATCGCGGAGGACCTCGACACCGCGCAGCAAGTCGTCGCGCCGGGCTGGCGGCAGGCGGTGCGGGTGCGCTTCGGCACCGTGGGCGGGCAGGGCGTGCGGCTGCGGGTGCTCGATACGCAGGGAATTCCGCTCCAGACCGGATCGAGCATCGCCTGGGCAGGCGGGGTCGGCGTCGTAGGCTACGACGGCGAAGTCTGGCTCGAAGGCTATCGCGGCGGTGCGGGCACGCTCAGCGTCTCGGGTGCGGGCGGGACGTGCCTGGCGCCGATCCCGGCGCTGGGCGAGGACGCGCGGCTTGCGGCAACGCCCGTCACTTGCGTGCGCGGGAACGAAAGGACGTGACGATGCGGCTTGCCACTCGGTCCATCGCGGCGCTGGGGGGGCTGGCGTGCGGGCTCATGCCCATTGCGGCGGCGGACGCGGCGGGGTGCCTCGTGTGCATCTGCTCGGTCTCGACCACCAATCTCAGCTTCGGGACGTACAACCCGGCCAATACCTCGCCGACCACGGCGACGGCGACGGTCACCGCCAACTGCATCTCGGTCAGCGTGCCGATGAACGCGACGGTCGATCTTGCGCTGAGTGCGGGCACGTCGGGCAACGCGGCGGCGCGGCAGATGGCGAACGGGGCCGCGCGGCTGAACTACAACATCTATCAGGATGCGGGCTATGCCACGGTCTGGGGGAACAACAGCAATGGCGGCTCCTCGCAGTCGATGCTGATCAACAACCTGCTGAATTTCAACGCGACCAAGACGGCCTATGGGCGGATTCCGGCGGGGCAGTACGCGAAGACGGGGGGCTATTCGGACCCGGTCGTGGTGACGTTCACGTTTTGACGTGAGACCCACCCCGTCCGGCTAGTTCGCTTCGCTCCCAAGCCTCCCGGCGATTTTCTCCTCCCGCCTGCGGGAGGGGCAGCGAGACTTGGTCCGCAGGACCTAGTCGCAGCGGGGTGGCCAAGGCGTCCTCAGAAGATCGGCCACGACTTCCAGATGCTGAACACGCTGGTGGCGATCAGCACCACCGAGACGGCCGCGAGCAGCGTGCGCGGCTTGATGCGCTTGGCGAAGAGGGCGCCGAAGGGCGCAGCTACGACGCCGCCGATGATCAGGCCGACCGTCGCCACCGTGAAGGCCGAAAGCCCGATGGTGGAGATGAACGCGATCGAGATCGAGGTGGTCAGCAGGAACTCGGCGGTGTTGACGGTGCCGATGGTCTTGGCCGGTTCGCCGCCTTGCACGAGGAGGTTGGAGGTGACCACCGGACCCCAGCCGCCGCCGCCCGCCGCGTCGAGGAAGCCGCCCGCCAGCGCCAGAGGGGCGGTGTACTTGGGGTCCGCGAAGCTCGGCTTGCGCATGCGGATGGCGCGGAACATCAGGTAGATGCCGATGCCGGTGAGGTAGATCATGACGTAGGGCTTGGCCACCGAGGCGTCGATGCTCGACAGCAGGTAGGCACCGGCGACGCCGCCGATGATGCCGGTCGGCACCAGCCGCAGGAACAGGCCCCAGTTCACGTTGCGGTGCAGGATATGGCTGATGCCCGAGGTGCCGGTGGTGAACAGCTCGACCAGGTGGACGCTGGCCGAGGCCGCTGCCGGAGGAACACCGACCACGCTGACCAGCAGCGTCTGGGTGATCACTCCGAAGGCCATGCCGAGCGCGCCATCGACGATCTGCGCGGCGAAACCGATGGCGATGAAGGGAGCGATTTCGGCCAGTGTCGGCAGCGAATCGAGCATTCTTACTCCTCCTGGGGTGCAGGTTGGATCTGGTCGCGGCCTGTTGGCCCCATCTACTGGCCCATCTACTGGCTAGGCGAATGCCGCGCGGATGGGAACCACGCGGATCAATCTCCAGGCAGAAGCCGCCCGGTCGTCCGGTGTGCTCGGCTTCGCCAGGTCGGGTCGATCAGTGGTTGAAGCGGCGGCGCTCGGTGACGTCGACCTGCATCAGCTTGCCGTCGTGGACGGTCAGCTGGATCACGCCGAAGCGCAGGCGCTGCAGCGCCTCGATAACGTGCTGGACGCCTTCGTTGAGCAGCGGGTGTTCGGTTGCGGTCGCATCGGCGGGCTTGGCAATTCGCATGCGCATCTCCTCTCGCAGCGGGGCGGATGCGGGCTTGGTATTCTCTATCGTAAAAGTTGACAATGGGGTCGAGGAAGAAGGTTTGCTTTCAGCCGCTAAAGCTCAGACGTCCTCGACAGCTTCCAGTCCTTCGGCGGCGGGCACGGGGTCGATCTTGTCGGACAGCCGCATCCCGTCGAGGAGGCCCGCAGTGGCGTCGCGGACCTGCAGCATCAGCGCGCGGGTGCGGCAGTCCTTTTCCTCGACGCAGTTCTTGCAGGTCTCGTGCGCGAAGCGGCTGGCGCAGGGCACCAGAGCCAGCGAGCCGCGCATCACGCGGATGAGGTCGCCATAGGTGATGTCGATCGGCGGCACGCCCAGCCAGTAGCCGCCGTCCTTGCCGCGCTGTGAGGCGACGATGCCGTAGCGCGACAGTTCCGACAGGATGACGGTGAGAAACTTCGCCGGGATGTTCTGGGTCTCGGCGATGTCGGTCAGCGGGATCGGACCCTGGCCGTACTTGTCCGCGAGGTGCTGCATGGCCCGGATCGCATAGCGTGTTTTTTGCGAAAGCATCGGTGCAATTCTCGCGAGGACTTCGAAGGGGTGTCTTGGCTCCATTGGCGTGGGTGCGTCAAGCTGCGCCGTGTCGGATTACGGGGGTAACGCGCGGGGGAGGGGTTGGTGTCCCGGTCTTGCCCACCCCTGCCCCCTCCCGCGAGCGGGAGGGGAATGAGAGACCTGCGCCTTGCCCTCCCGCAAGCGGGAGGGCCGGGAGGCTTGCGAGCGCAGCGAACTAGCCGACGGGGTGGGCACCCCACCACTTTCAAGGCGTGTCCTCCGGCGGAAAATACCACCCGTGGGTCTCGACCATGATTGCAGCCACGGGCTCTCCCGCACGGTTACGCGAGGGCTTGAAACGGAACCGTTCAGTGATCAGCCGGCAGGTCGTCGCATCGAGGTCGGGGCGACCGCTTGAGGTGAGGATGCGGCAGTCGCTGACCCGCCCGTCCACGCCGATGCGGTACTGCAGTTTGAGTTCGCCGCCGCTTTTGGCTTCGCGCAGGTCCGGCGGCAGGTCGGAGAAATGCAGGCGTCCGCGAATCTGGCGTGGGCGGGTGAGGGCATCGTCATCGCCTTCGCCCGCGCCGTCGCCGTTGCCGCCGCCGCCGTCACCATCGCCGATCCCGCCCGCGCCCTGTCCGGGGCCAAGGCGGTCCGAGGCGCCGCTTTGCGCGGCCGAACCAATGCCGGCCTTCGGCGCGGTGACGATCGGCGGCGGCACGATCAGCGGGGGCAGCTTCGGCGGCGGGGCGACCACCTGCGTCGCCTTGTTGCGCAAGTTGGGAGGTGAGGGACGGCCCTTCGCGGCGGTGGAATCCGCCTTGGCCGGGATTTCCTTCGGCCGGGGTTTCTCCGGCTCCTCGCGCAGGGGAATGATCGCGGCGAGCGTCTCGCGGCGTTCCTGCGGTGTCATGCGCGCAGCAAGTCCCGCCATCATCGCCGCCAGCCCGCCCGCCACGATCAGCAGCGAGGCGAGGGCGGACGCCGCGCGGTTCCGGGCCGAAGTATACACGTGTCGCGCCTCCTTGCTGGCCAGAACCCGGCGGGCGCGCGGTTGGTTGCGGCAAAGTTCACGTTGCGACGAGGCGTTCGTATTGTTGCGGAACCTTGCGCGCTACTGCCCGTTATTAGGGTCAGCACACTCAATTCGGAGACGGAAACCATGACCCTCCTTCTTATCCTCCTCGTCGGTGGCATCATCGGCTGGCTCGCTTCCATCCTGATGCGCACCGATGCGCAGCAGGGCATTTTCCTGAACATCGTCGTCGGCGTCGTCGGCGCGGTGATCGCCGGCTTCATCATCACCCCGCTCATCGGCGGTGCGCCGATCACCAGCGGTGCCTTCGACATCATGTCGCTGTTCGCCTCGTTCCTGGGCGCGGTCGTCCTGCTGGCGATCGTCAACCTCTTCCGTCGCGGCTCGGTTCGCTAAGAACCGCACGGTCCCGACGACCTCGAAGTGAGGCCCGCTTCGGCGGGCCTTGCGGCGGGAGGTGGCGCGTCCTCCCCTCGGCATCTTCAACGCGCCCGATACCATAAACAGGGAAAAGGATTCCTCGCCATGAAAGCCACTGCCACTTCGCGTCTTGCCATGATTGCCGTCGCTGCCGCTTCGCTGGGACTTGCCGCCTGCAACAGCCCGCAGCAGGAAGCGACCGAGAAGGCGGCCGACGCCGTGGAGGCCCAGTCCGACGCCGCCGCCGACGCGATCGACGCGCAGGCCGATGCGACCACCGGAGCCGCCGAAGATGCGCTGGAAAACAAGGCCGACGCGGTCAAGAAGGCAGGCGACGCCAAGTCCGACGCGATGAAGGACGCTGCCGACAAGCAGAACTGACGAACCTGACGGCCGGATCACACGGCCGGTATGGGTTGGCTCGCCGGCGTTTGCTCCCCTTGCAGGACGACGGCGACCACGGGAGAGGATGGCGGCAACCCCGCCATCCTTTTTCGCATGAGAAATTCAAAATGCCGCGATTGCGCGCTTGAATTGTTGCGCTGCACGTCAGACATAGGCCGCGATCTTTTCTGCGCTTTTTCGGTTTCCCGCCGAAGTGCAGGCCAGCTTCAATAACCTGAAAAAGGACATGACCATGACCATCGCCCTCATGCCGCTGCCCTATGCGCAGGACGCGCTCGAACCGCACATCTCGAGCAAGACGCTGGAAATCCACCACGGCGCCCATCACAAGACTTACGTGGACAAGCTGAACGCCGCGATCGCCGGCACCGAGAACGAAGGCAAGTCGGTCGAAGAGATCGCCAAGTCGGCTTCCGGTCCGCTGTTCAACAACTCGGCCCAGACCTGGAACCACGGCTTCTACTGGCACTCGCTGTCGGGTGAGAAGACCGCGCCGAGCGAGAGCCTGGCCGCTGCCATCACCGCCGACTTCGGTTCGATCGACGCGCTGCTCGAAGCGCTCTCGAACGAGGCGGTGAACCACTTCTCGAACGGCTGGGCCTGGCTCGTCGTCGAAGGCGGCAAGCTCAAGGTGATCTCGACCCACGACGCCGACAGCGCGCTCGTCAAGGACGTCGTGCCGCTCCTGACCGTCGACGTCTGGGAGCACGCCTATTACATCGACCAGATGAACAAGCGCCCGGCCTACGTGAAGGCGGTCCTCGAGAACATCCTCAACTGGAAGTTCGCCTCGGACAACTTCGACCGCGGCACCGCCTGGACCTACCCGGCGTAAGCCGAAGGCCAGACAGGCTTTTCAAGGCCCCCGCATCCGGCAAGGGATGCGGGGGTTTTGTTTTTTGTGGAGCCGTTTCATGCGGTCTTCCTCGCACCATCTCGTCATTGCGAGCTTAGCGAAGCAATCCAGGGCGGCGTAGGACTGCTCTGGATTGCTTCGCTACGCTCGCAATGACGATTGCGTTGATCGTGACCCGCTGCAACAAACCCGTCTTCCGACAAGGGGGACGGCTTCGATGAATCGCGCGTGGTTGACGCTGGCACTGGTCCTGTGCGGCACCATCATCGGCATGATGGGCGTCGATCTGGTCCTGCCCGCTGTGCCGCTGCTGCCCGAGGCGCTGGGCGGCGACCCGTCGCAGGCACAACTGGTGCTGGCCGCTTACGTCGGAGGCACCTGTATCGGCCTGCTCGGCTACGGCGCGCTGGGAGACCGGGTGGCGACATCGCGGCTGATCGTGGGCTCGCTGCTGGCGACCGCCGCCGTCTCTCTGGCCTGTGCGATGGCCCCGAATATCGAGGCGCTCATCGGGCTTCGCGCGCTGCAGGGTATGGTCGCGGCCGGTCCCGCCGTCTTTGCGCCGGGCATCGTCAAGGCCATGTTCGACGAGACTCGGGCGGTCCGGGCGATCGGCCTGCTGGGCAGCATCGAGGCGCTGGGGCCGGCCCTTGCGCCCGTAGCGGGGGCGGGGCTGCTCGCGCTCGGCGGCTGGTCGCTGAATTTCGAGGTCATGGCCGCCGGGGCCTTCGCGGCGGCGGTGCTGGTCATGCTCACCGGCGGCTTGCCGCAAGTGGGACGGCGCGGGCAGGGCAGCTTCGTGGTGTTGCTGCGCGACCCGACGTTCCTGCGCTATGCGCTCAGCCAGGCGAGCGTGCTGGGCGGATTGCTGGTCTTCGTGTTCGGGATGCCCACCGTCTTCGTGCGCGTGCACGGCGGGACGCTGGCGGACTTCATCACGATGCAGATGAGCGGCGTCGTCACCTTCATCATCGCCGCCAACACCGCCGCGCACTGGGGCGACAGGCTGGGCGCCGAGCGCGTCATCGCCTTCGGCACCGGTCTCTCCGCACTCGGAGCGGCAGGGCAGTTCGCCTACGCGCTGTCGGGCGGGACTTCGGCGCTGGTGATCACGGCGCTGTTCATCCCCGTCAACACCGGCCTCGGCCTGCGCGGTCCGGCGGGGTTCTTCCGCGCGATCCTGGCGAGCCGCGGCGACGATGCCCGCGCCAGTGCTCTGGTGATCCTGTGCATCCTGACCGCCGCAGCGCTGGGAACGAGCATCGTCTCGCCATGGATCGAGCGCGGCACCGTGCCGCTGACGGCAGCGGCGCTCGCGTTTCATCTGGCGGCTTTGGCATGCCTGGTCGTACTGCCGCCGTTGCGGCAGCCGGTCAGCCCGTCTTGCGCGCCTTGACCTCGACCTGCTGCGGCTGATCGCCGTCGAGCATCCGGGCAAGATCGGCGCGGGCACGGGCGACACGGCTCTTCATCGTGCCGATCGGACAGCCCGCGATCTCGGCGGCTTCCTCGTAGCTGAAGCCCGAGGCGCCGACGAGCAGCACCGCCTCGCGCCGTTCGGGGGCCAGCTTCTGCAGCGCGGCTTCCATGTCGTCGAGGTGGAGCGGGCCTTCCTGATCCGCTTCCATCACCAGCATCTTCTCGACCACGCCTTCATCGAGGTCGGTCTGGCGGCGGGAGCGGCGCAGCTCGGACAGATAGTGGTTGCGCAGGATCGCGAAAGTCCAGGCGCGCATGTTGGTGCCCGCCTGATAGCGTTCGCGCGCGGTCCACGCCTTGATCGCGGCTTCCTGCACGAGATCGTCGGCAAAGTCCGGCCGTCCCGACAAGCCTCGGGCAAATGCGCGGAGATGAGGGAGGACGGAGAGCAGTTCCTTGCGGAAGCCTTCGTCCGCGGCGCTGGGCGCTATCCGGTCAGGCATCGCCGTCGTCGTCCAGCTTCTTAAGGAGATCCTTGAAGCTGTCCGGCAGCGGCTCTTCCACCACGGAGTTGTAGAGCTTCCTCAACCCCCCGGCCCAGCCGGGTTCTCCGTCTCGACGGACTTCGGGCGGCAAGCCGGGCACAGGGCCGGAGTCACCACGTCCATTGGGCTGATTCAACACGAACTCCCTTTCACCGAAAGCACACTTGCGGCGAGACCGGGGAGCGGTCAAGCCCGGCGCGCGGCCCAATGTCTTCGCGCGCAAGGCTGGCGGAAGGCGGGGCGCTGTCTCGGGCATCGTCCGGTCTGCAAGCCGAGCGGACGTCGTTTGCAGATGGAACAATCGATGCCGAGCATGGTTCCCCTCAGCGTAAAGTGTTGGCATAGCATGATGCTTGCGTTCATAAGTGATCGCAACGCGACGGAGTTTATGGTGCAGGACGTTGCCGGGTGATTGACCAGGCTCTGCTCGACAGGGTTCAGAAGCAGGCGTGGTTCCACAGGTATCCGCGCGGCTGGCCGTTCCTGCTGTTCCTCATCGCGAGCATGACCACGGCGGTCTCCGTCATGGCGATCGAGCGCGCGGACAAGCAGACGCGCGCGATCGAACTCGACCGTCAGCTCACCGAGATTTCCTCCGCCCTCCAGCGCCGCGTCACCGAGAACATAGCGCTGCTGCGCGCAGGCAGCGCGCTGTTCGCGACCCAGGACGTCGTTTCGCCCGAACAGTTCGCCGAATTCGCGCGCGACCTGCAAGGCGACGGTACGCTCTACGGCTCGCTCGGCATGGGCTGGGCGCCGCTGATCCCGGTGGACAAGCTGGCCGCTTTCGAGTTTGCGGTGCAGGGCGGCGGACGGCTGGACTTCAGCGTCGATCCGCGCCCCGAGCCCGGCCAGAAGTATGCCGTTCCGGTCTATTACCTGGAGCCGCAATCGTCGGGGAACAAGCGCGCGCTGGCCTTCGACATGTACTCCGAGCCCGTGCGCCGACAGGCGATGGAGCGGGCCATGGCCCGGCGTGGCCCGGCGGCGACGGGTGTGGTCCACCTCGCGCAGGACGGCTTCCGCTACCCGGCGCGAGATCAGCAGACCGACGCGGCGTTCCTCATCTATATGCCGGTGACGCTGGAGAGAGGCGGGCGGCGGTGGGTCAAGGGCTTCGTCTATAGCCCGTTTCGCGCGCAGACTTTCCTCGGCTCGGCCAGTGAACTCTACCGCAACGACAGCATCGACATCGCCATCTACGACGACCACGTCGCGCCGGAGACATTGCTGGCGGAACAGCGCGGCGCCGACGGGCTGACCGGCCCCACCATAGAGCGACGCATCGACGTGGCGGGGCAGGCCTGGATCGTCGAGGTCGGCGACCGTCAGGCCAATGCGCTCTCGCCGCTCTCGCGCCTGACGCTGTTCTTCGGAGCGCTCGCCTCGCTGATGGTGATGGCGATCGGGCGGCTGATCACCAAGCGCGCCGCAGAAGACCGCGTCGTTCTGGAGTGGCTGACCAGCCAGGCCTCGATCCGTAATTCGCTGACGCGCGAGTTGAACCACCGCGTCAAGAACACGCTGGCGAACGTGCTGTCGATCGCAGCACTGACGCGGCGGCGCTCGAAAGGCATCGACGATTTCACCGAAAGCCTGACTGCGCGCATCCGGGCCCTGTCGGCCACCCACGACCTGCTCTCGCAGTCCGACTGGGGCCACGCGGCGCTGGGCGACATCGTACGCTCGGAACTGGCGCCCTACATGGAAGGTAACGAGAGCCACGTCGTCATGGCCGGGCCGGGGATCAAGCTGGCGCCCAACGATGCCATGTCGCTGGGTCTGGCCATCCACGAACTGGCGACCAATGCCGCCAAGTATGGCGCGCTCAGCACGATCGAGGGGCGCATTCACGTGCAATGGACGATGGCCTCGCCCGACCTCGCGGAGATTCACTGGCGCGAGGAAGGCGGCCCTCCGGTGGCCGAGCCGACCAAGCGCGGTTTCGGGCGCGATCTTATCGAGAAGATCGTGGCGCACGAACTGAAGTCGGAAGTGGATCTCAGGTTCGAGCCGGGCGGCGTGGAATGCCGGCTCAAGGTCCCGGTCCGCGCCTCGCGCGAATTCGTGCTTAGGAACGAGCGGCGCTAGCATCGTTCTGCGGGCCGCACCAAGCGGGGCCATTATCGATTGCTTAAGCCGTGACGCAGTAATGCCCTCGCCAGATCATCGGGGGCAATTGCGATGGAAGCGCGTAACTGGAGCCGTCATATCGTCGAGAAGGACGTCGCCTGTCTCGTCGAAGGGGCGAGGGAACAGGTGTTCCTCTACGACCTTTCCATGGGCGGCTGTATGTTCGAGATGGCCTGCGACCGCGACATGCGCGAACGGTCGGCGACGCTCGATCTGCAGGGGCAGGGCATCGTCCAGGGACAGGTGGTATGGCAGGTCGGTCGCTGCATCGGCATGCGCTTCGAGGCATTGATCTCGCAAGCCGTCGTCCGGCGTCTGGGCTTCACGCCGCCGGTCGAGGATTTCCTCGGCTGCCCGGTACGTGAACCCAGCGGACACGCTCCCCAACCGCTGCTGTGATCGGGGTCTGGCCGGGCACGATCCGGCTTGGACTGCCTGTACCTTGGTCCCATCGCGTAAGCACCTGACAGGCGGCGCATCTCAAACCTGACCCTGGCCTCCCGCCTTCGGAGATGACAAGGCACGGGGAGGGTTGACGCTAGGCCGCTGACCGAAGGCCGCGTTCGGCGCTGTCCAGCGCGCCCTCGATCGCGGCGAGGAACTGGTCGGTGGCGCGTTCCCACGAATAGAGCGAGCCCAGCGCGGCGGCGTCGGTCCGCTCCACCGTCAGTGCGCCCTCGACCGCGCGGGCGAGCGAGGTATCGACCGCGCCCGCCGCCCAGCCGACACGGTGGTCCACGCCCCGTCCGTCAGGGCCGAGGATGTCGATCGGCCCGGTCACCGGGTACGCTGCCACCGGAGTGCCGCAAGCCAGCGCCTCGATGACGACGAGGCCGAAGGTGTCGGTCAGGCTGGGAAACACGAAGCAGTCGGCGCTGCGATAGGCAGAGGCCAGCGCCTCGCCCGACAGTGCGCCGAGGAACAGCACGTGCGGATAGCGGCGGCGCAGGTTGTCGAGCGCAGGGCCGTCTCCGACCACCACTTTGCTGCCGGGCACGTCGAGGTCGAGGAAGGCCTCGAGGTTCTTCTCCGGCGCGACGCGGCCAACGTTGAGCAGGACAGGACCGGGCCGCATCGCCTTCAGCGCGGTCATCTCCGCAAGGCGCGGGCCGTCGGGGCGGAACAGGGCGTGGTCGATGCCCCGGCTCCACGCGCGGGTCGGGCCGATGCCGCGTTCTTCCAGTTCGGCGGCGAGGCTGCGGGTGGAGACCATGACCGCCTGGCTCTGCGCATGGAAACGCTGCAGGATCGGCCAGAAGTACTCGGCGGAGAGCCCGGTGCGCACCGCGCAGTATTCAGGAAAACGCGTGTGGAAGGCGGAAGTGAAGGGCACCCCGCGCGCCAGGCACCAGCCGCGCGCGGCCCAGCCGATCGGGCCTTCGGTGGCGATATGGACGATGTCCGGCGCCGCCTTGTCGAGCATCCGGCGTACGCCGAAGCGCGGCGCCATCGCCAGCCGGATCGAGGCATAGCCCGGCATCGGCATCGTCAGGAAGCGGTCGGGCGTGATCGTCTCGACCTCGTGCCCGCGGGCAGTGAGGTGTTCGACGGTCGAGGTGAGCGAGCGGACGACGCCGTTGACCTGCGGCAACCAGGCGTCGGTTGCCAGGGCCAGCTTCACGATACGGCCTCCGGGGTGGCTTCCTTGTCTGCGGCGTGCTCCTCGGCGGCCGTTTCGGCGATCGTGTGGCCGCCGGTTTCCTTGACCCAGTCGATCAGCGACATGTGGCCGGTGAAGTCCTCCGCCAGTGCGGTGCAGCTTTCGACCCAATCGCCGTCGTTGTAATACGTGATGCCGCCGAATTCGCGGATCTCGGCGCAGTGGATGTGGCCGCAGACGACGCCGTCGAACCCGCGCGAGGTGGCCTCGTTGGCGACGGCTTCCTCGTAGCTGCCGATGAACTGGACGGCGTTCTTGACCTTCTTCTTCATGTAGGCCGAGAGGGACCAGTACGGCATGTGAAAGCGGCGGCGCACGGCGTTGAACACGATGTTGGCGCGCAGCAGCATCGAGTAGGCCTGGTCGCCCAGGAACGCGAGCCACTTGTGGTAGAGCACGACGCCGTCGAAGGCATCCCCGTGCGTGACCAGCAGGCGGCGGCCGTCGACGGTGGTGTGGACGTATTCCAGCGCCAGCTCGACCCCGCCGAAGCTGAGGCCCGCATAGTCGCGCAGCATCTCGTCGTGGTTGCCGGCGATGAAGATCACGCGGGTGCCGCGGTGCGCCATCTTGAGGATGCGGCGCACGACTTCGTTGTGGGCGTCCGGCCAGTACCAGCCCTTGCGCAGCCGCCAGCCGTCGACAATGTCGCCGACGAGGTAGAGCGTCTCGCACTCGTGCGCCCGCAGGAAGTCGACCAGCATGTTCGCGTTGCAGCCGCGCGTGCCGAGGTGGATGTCCGAGATCCAGATCGTGCGGTACTTGCGCTTGGGCCGGAAGCCCTTGGGATCGGGAAGGTCGAGCCAAGCGGGAATCCCGCTGTTGTTGCCACGTCCGATGAAGTCTTCGATCTGCTCGCGCATGGTCGTTCGTCCCCAAATTCCCTGCGATTTCGGGGCCTATGACAGCAGGCGGTTGCGGCGGCGTGACGGTTGCGGGTCAATTCGATGACAAGTGCCAAGCGGCTTGTTGATAAGCGATATTTCCCGATTGTTTCCGGCGTCGGGGCCGGTTTTGCGAATTCATGACCGTGTCACCGATATGTCACCGGGTCGTCATACTCGGGAGGCAAAAGCCGCGCGTACAAAGGGTCCTGACCCTGGGGGCAGACTATCTCGAAAAGGCGGACAACGGGGCGATGCGGCGGATCGACATATTGCTGGCGAGCGAACTTTCGGGTGGGCTCGCGCCGTTTCGGCATGACCAGTTCGACGTCATGCTGCATCGCTGGACCGACTTTGCCGAGCTGCCGCTGATCGAGGGGGCCTTGTGGGTCTTCATCGACTGGGTGCTGCCCGAGATGTCCGGCCTCGAACTGTGCCGCCGCCTGCGCGCGGACAGCCTGACCGCCCATGCCCATGTGACCATGGTGCTGGAGGAGGACAACCAGGAGGACCGCAAGCGTGCGCTGCGCATGGGCGCGGACGACTACATGGTCGGCCCGCTGACGCGCAATGCACTGCTGGACCGGGTGCTCGGCGCCAACCTCGGCGAGCAGGACAGCGCGGGCATCCGCGTCGTCACGCAGGGCGAGCTGATGGTGGACGTCGCCGCGTTCCAGGCGCGTTTCCAGGGCAAGCCGATCTCGCTCATGCCCAACGAACTGCGCCTGCTGCGCTACTTCATCGAGCACCCCGGCCGGGTATTCAGCCGCACGCAGCTGATCTCGGCGCTCGGCAAGCAGGAGCCGCCGGTGGACGAACGCACGGTGGACGTGTGGATCGGCCGCCTGCGCCGGGCGCTCAAGGGCGTGGGTGCGGGCAACCCGCTGCGCACGGTGCGTTCGCTGGGGTATGTGTTCGATACGGTTTGAGGGGAAGAGCCCACCCCCAACCCCTCCCGCAAGCGGGAGGGGAGTAGGAAGGTTACGCCCTCCCGCAAGCGGGAGGGGAGTAGGAAGGTTACGCCCTCCCGCAAGCGGGAGGGCCGGGAGGCTTGAGAGCGTAGCGAACTAGCCGGACGGGGTGGGCCTCGCCGCCCTACTGTAACGTCGCCCCATCCTCGTCACCATCGCCCGCGCGGCCGAAGAACTGCATCAGCTGCACCAGCAACTCGCACCGCGCCGAGAGCCCCGAGGCTTCCAGCAGCGCCTGCTTGGCGGCCGGATCGAACGGCGCGATCTGCGAGACGCCGTTGATCAGCGACATGTCGTCGAGCCGCCCGACCTGCTCCCAGTCGACCACATAGCCCTGCGCCTGCGCGAACCGCTTCGCCTCGCGCTCGAAGCTGGCGCGCTCGATCGGGGCGAGCACTTCCTCGGGCTCTTCCAGCAGCTCCGCCTCGACCTGACGGAACGGCGTCGTCACGTCGAGTTCGCGCAGCACGCGGAAGCGTTTCTCGCCGTCGAGAATGATGTTGAAGCGGCCGTCTTCCAGCGCCTCGACATCGCCGATGCGGCCCAGGCACCCCACCGCGAAGAGCGGGGCGCCCTCGAAGCCCTTCTGCGGCTGGATCATGCCGATCAGCCGGTCGCGTGCGAGGGCGTCGCTCACCATCGCGCGGTAGCGCGGCTCGAAGATGTGGAGCGGCAGTTGCAGCCCCGGGTAGAGCACCGCGCCGGTCAGCGGGAAGATGGTGATCCGCGCCAACCGCGTCAGCCGAACAGGACGGTCGAGAGCTTGCGGCGCGTGGCCGAAACCCACGGGTCTTCGAGGCCGATCGCTTCGAAGATCTGCAGCAGCTTGGCCTTGGCCGCGCCCTCGTTCCATTCGCGGTCGGCCGTGATCATGCGCAGCAGCGTTTCGGCGGCGCCGTCGCGCTCACCGGCGGCGAAGGCGGCACCGGCGAAGGCGAACTGCGCTTCCATGTCGGCGGGGTGCTCGGCTGCGGCGGCGCGCAGAGCGGCCAGTTCGCTGTCCTCGGGCTTGTCCTTGGCGAGTGCCAGCACACCGCGCGCGCGCTCCACATGCGGGTCGGTGGAGAGCGGCTCGCCCAGCGAATCGAGAACCTGCTCGCCTTCCTCGATCCGCCCGGCGGCGACGAAAGCGCGGACCAGACCGCCGAGCACTTCGCCGTTGTCGGGCGCCATCTCGAGGATCTGCATGAAGATGCTGGCGGCGCGTTCGCCGTCACCCTCGGCCAGCGCTTCCTCGCCCATGGCGATCAGCGGGGTAAGGTCGGGCGCGGGCTCGACGCCGCCCGGCTGCACCGGCAGCTTGGCGAGCAACTGGTCGAGCATGCCCTTGAGCTGCGATTCGGTGCGGGCGCTGGTGAGGTCCGCCACCGGCTGGCCCTGGAAGATCGCGTAGACGGTCGGAATCGACTGCACGCGGAACTGCGCCGCGATGAACTGCTCCTCATCGACGTTGACCTTGGCGAGCAGAACGCCCTTGTCGGCGTATTCGGCGGCGACCTTTTCCAGCACCGGGGTCAGCGCCTTGCAGGGGCCGCACCACTCGGCCCAGAAGTCCAGGATCACGAGCTGGGTCATCGAAGGTTCGGCGACCGCCTTGCGGAACCGGTCCACGGCCTTCTGCTCGTCGAGGTTGAGACCCATGCTGGCCAAGATTCGTGCTCCAATTACGAAAAATCAATTCCCTAGATTGGCCTTTCGCGCGCGTTTGTGAAGGGAGAATGCGCCAATTCGGCCCGTTTCCGAGGCTGTCGCAAAAACTTTGTCTTTTATGCTTGCCGACCTTTCGAACCGCTGCTAGTGGGCCGCCTCCACACCGGACGGGCCGCTTTCCAGCAGGCCTTTTCGAAACGCCAGAGCGGGCGTAGCTCAGTGGTAGAGCACAACCTTGCCAAGGTTGGGGTCGAGGGTTCGAATCCCTTCGCCCGCTCCAGTTTTCCTACATAGCAAAACTACCTCCCTGAAGGGACCCGCAGTGTTCTGCGCGTCCGGGATCGGGCAAGTTCAGTTTGAATTTGCTGCGCCGCACCACGATAGTGGTGTCATGCAGAACCTCTTCCGAATCCTGTTCTGGCTGGCGCTGGTCTTTGCCGTGACGATGGCCGTGCTGCCGCATCCGCCGCACTTTCCCGGTGAGCCCAGCGACAAGTTCCAGCACATGATGGCCTTCGCGACGCTCTCGGTGCTGGGCGTGCTCGGCTATCCGCGCGTGCCCAAGCTGGCAATCGCGGCAGGACTGGTGCTGCTCGGCGCGGGGATCGAGGTGGTGCAGATGATCCCCGCGCTCCACCGCGATGCGGAACTGATGGACCTCGTCGCCGACACTTTCGCGATCCTCGTCATGCTCGGCGCGATCAGCCTTGCGTTGGGGCTGCGCAAGGCTCGGTAAAATGTGTGACGCATTTTTTGTGACGGGGGGCTCTTGCAGAGGTCGCGAACCGCTGCTAGTGGCCCCTCCACCCGGACGGAAGCGGTCTTCATCCCACTGTCCGTCGAACGCCAGAGCGGGCGTAGCTCAGTGGTAGAGCACAACCTTGCCAAGGTTGGGGTCGAGGGTTCGAATCCCTTCGCCCGCTCCAGTTTGACCTTCCAGACATCGATGGTGCGGAGGCGTGAAACGCCGCCGCTTGAGCCAAGCGCCCGTCATCCCAGCGAAGGCTGGGACCGCTGGCCCGTTACGGCCAACTATCGTCAGGGCATCCGAACGAGAGTTGGGCTTTTCACGGCCAGCGGTCCCAGCTTTCGCTGGGATGACGGGGTTTGTTTGAGGCGTTGATGCGTACCGGCGAGGGAATCAATCCCCCGCCACGGTCATCCCGTCCACGCGCAGCGTCGGCACGTTGATCGCGCGGTGCCATTCGAGGTCGTTCGCCGCCGTCAGCTGCGCGAACATGCGCAGCAGGTTGCCCGCCACGGTGAACTCCGCCACCGGCCCGGCCAACTCGCCATCGACGATGCGGAAGCCCGCGGCGCCGCGGCTGTAGTCGCCGGTGACGCCGTTGACGCCCTGGCCGATCAATTCGGTCACGTAGACCCCGTCCTTCACGTCCGCCATCAGTTCTTTGGGCGACAGCGTCCCCGCCGCGAGGTGGACGTTGCCGGTCGATACGCCCGGCGCGCCGCCGCCGTTGCGCGCGGCGTGGCCGGTCGGCGCAAGGTTCAACTGCCGCGCCGAGGCCGAATCGAGCAGCCAGCCGGTCAGGCGCCCGTCCTCGACCACATTGCGCGCCGAGGTGGCGAGGCCCTCGCCATCGAACGGGCGCGAGCGCAGGCCGCGCGGGGTGTGCGGATCGTCGGCGATCAGGATGCCGGGGGCGAAGATCTGTTCGCCCAGCTTTTCCAGCAGGAAGCTGGAGCGGCGCGTGATGGCGCTGCCGGTGATCGCGCCGAGCAGGTGGCCGACCAGCGAACTGGACACGCGCGGGTCGAAGATCACCGGCATGGCGCCGCTCTTGAGCTTGCCGGAGCCGAGCTTGGCGACGGTGCGCTCCCCGGCAAGGCGGCCGATTTCGGCGGGGGAGGGCAGGTCTGCATGGTGGTGCGTGCTGCGCCAGGCGTTGTCGCGCTGCTTGTCCGAGCCGTCGCCGCCGACGACCGAAGCGCTCAGCGAATGGCTGGTCGAGCCGTAGGCGCCGGAAAAGCCGTGGCTGGTGGCGAGCGCGAAGACGCCGTGCCCGAAGCTGGCGGTGCCGCCGTCGGAATTGGTGATGCCGGATACCGCGCGTGCAGCGTCCTCGGCCTCCAGCGCGGCTTCGCGCAGGGCCTCGGGGCTGGGCTCGTGCGCGTCGATCAGGTCGAGGTCGGGCCAGGGGCCGCGCGTCAGCACGTCCTCGGGGGCGAGGCCGGCATAAGCGTCCTCGGGCGCGGCGCGGGCCATGTCGATGGCGCGGGCGGCCAGTTCGTCGAGCGCGGCAGGGGAGAGGTCGGACGAGCCGATGCTGGCCGAGCGCTTGCCCACGAAGACGCGCAGCGCGATGTGCTCGCTTTCGGAGCGTTCGACGTCCTCCAGCTTGCCGAGGCGGACCTGGATGCCTTCGGAGGAACTGGCGCCATAGACCGCGTCGGCGGTCTCGGCCCCGGCGCGGCGGGCGCGCTCCACGAGGTCAAGCGCGCGGTCCCTTGCCTGATCCGGACTGAGCATGACCTGTAAAACTCCCGATAAAAAGCCGAACTTGCGGCCTTGCCCTAGTCGCGGTGCAGGCGAAGGGCAAACGGGAGTTGCGATCAGGCGAAGAGGAGGGCCAGTCCCTTGAACAGTGCGGTGAGGGCGAAAGGCAGGCCGATCGCCAGAAGCCACAGCGCCAGCCGGTCACGCCGGTAATAAGGCGCGAGGGCCGGGTCGTGCGCCTGTTCGTCGGTCAGCCCGTTCCAGCGCGCTTCGAAGCGGCGGCACGCCGGGATGATCGCGACAACGAGGATCACCAGCGCGAAGTACGGCAACAGCGAGCCGCCATGCGCCTTGAGCGCGCCGATGGTAACGAAGATCTGCAGCGCCGTGTAGACCAGCAGCGCATAAGCGATGTGGTCGCTCATCTTGCGGCGCCAGTCGCTGACCTGAGCGCCTGCAATTGGCGAATCCATCACCGGTCCGCCGTATGATCCCGAGTGCGACTGCTCGGGGTGGGAACTGGAACCTCGCACCGGCTGGTGCGCTGCATGGTCCGTCATCCTGTCCATAAGGGCGATTCTCCTCGACCTCTTGATGCTGAGTACATCACCGAAAGGCGTTCATGACAAGTTCAGTTCCAGATTCCGCAAGTGCGAAGGGCTCCGCAGTCCGATTTCCCCCGAGTCATGCACGAATCCTGCCAGTCGCGTCGCCTAAGCGGAAATGCCGTCTTGCGGGGGCGTGCCTGCCTGCGGTAAGTGCCCGGCGATGACGGCAGAATTTCAGCAGGATCACGGCCCCGCAGCCACCGACTCCGCACTTCTGGCGGAGCGTGGCGGGCTGGAGGTCATCTCGATCGCCAAGAGCTACGACAAGCGCGCGGTGCTCACCGACATTTCGCTTTCGGTCGCGAAGGGCGAAGTGCTGGGCCTGCTCGGGCCGAACGGCGCGGGTAAGACGACGTGCTTCTACTCGATCATGGGGCTGGTCCGGCCCGACTCCGGGCGTATCCTGATGGACGGGGTCGATGTGACCCGCCTGCCGATGTACCGCCGTGCGATCCTGGGTCTGGGCTATCTGCCGCAGGAAACCTCGATCTTCCGGGGCATGACGGTGGAGCAGAACATCAGCGCGGTGCTCGAACTGAACGAGCCCGACCGCGATGTGCGGCAGGCCGAGCTTGACCGCCTGCTCGACGAATTCGGCCTGACCCGCCTGCGCACCAGCCCGGCGATGGCGCTCTCGGGCGGTGAACGCCGCCGCTGCGAAATTGCGCGCGCGCTGGCCGCCAAGCCCTCGATCATGCTGCTGGACGAGCCGTTCGCGGGCATCGACCCGCTGTCGATCTCGGACATCCGCGACCTCGTGCGCGATCTCAAGACGCGCGGCATCGGCGTGCTGATCACCGACCACAACGTGCGCGAGACCCTCGACATCGTCGACCGCGCCTGCATCATCTACGGCGGCCAGGTGCTCTTCGCCGGCAGCCCGGAAGCGCTGGTGGCGGACGAGAACGTGCGGCGCCTTTATCTGGGCGAAGGCTTCACGTTGTGATTCTTCGGCGTGCCGGGGCCAATCGTGGTGCAGGTGCTTCGACAAGCTCAGCACGAGCGGGGGTGGGGGTGGATTTCCTTTTCCCGCCCATCCTGAGCTTGCCGAAGGATCACAGCACGGACCTCTGATCGATGGCGCTGGGGCCGCGCCTCGATCTCAGGCAGAGCCAGTCGCTGGTCATGACGCCGCAGCTTCAGCAGGCGATCAAGCTGCTGGCGCTGTCCAACCTCGAGATCGAGACTTTCATCGGAGAGGCGCTCGACGCCAACCCGCTTCTTGACGTGGGCGCCCAGGGGCCTGCCGCCGAGACCGTGGAGGCACCCGCCGAGGCGCGTGTCACGGCGCTGGAGACGTCCGGCGTGGATCGCCTGATCGGCGAGGGCCGCGCTGCCGACGATCGCCCGCTCGACATCGATACCGGCGCTCTCGACCGTGATCGCGACACCGGCGACGGCGCCGTCCGCGACGAGACATGGGGCGCGGACCTGCGGCTCAGCGGAGCATCGGGCGGCGAGGAAGGCCCCGGCATCGACGAACGCGCGGCCCTCGGCGGCACGCTGGCCGAACACCTCGAAGCGCAAGTCGGCGCGGTCGCGCGCGATCCCTTCACCGAGGGCGTCGCGCGCTACATCATCGGCCAGCTCGACGAGGCGGGCTACCTGCCGGTGAGCCTGTCCGAACTTGCGGGCGACCTCGGCGTCGATCCCGGCGAGATGGAGGAAGGGCTGGCGCTGGTCCAGGCGCTCGACCCCACCGGCGTCGGTGCGCGCAGCCTGTCCGAATGCATTGCCCTGCAGGCGCGCGAGGCGGATCGCTACGACCCGCTCATGGCCAAGATGATCGACAATCTCGACCTTCTGGCCAAGGGCGAATTGCCCCGCCTCAAGCGCATCTGCGGAGTCGACGACGAGGATTTCGCCGACATGCTCGCCGAACTGCGCAGCTACGACCCCAAGCCAGGCCTGCGCTTCGGCGGCGAGCCGAGCGGCGCGGTGACGCCCGATATTCTGGTGACGGCGCGCAGCGACGGCGGCTGGGACATCGCGCTCAACCAGGCGACGCTGCCGCGGCTGATCGTCAATCGCGGCTACTACGTGGAAATGAAAGGCGAGTGCGACGACAAGGCGTCGCGCGCGTGGCTGTCGGACAAGCTGGCGGATGCGAACTGGCTGATCAAGGCGCTCGACCAGCGGCAGAAGACCATCCTCAAGGTTGCGGCCGAACTTGTGAAGCAGCAGGACGGCTTCTTCCGCAAGGGTGTCGCGCACCTCCGACCGCTGACCCTGCGCGCGGTGGCGGAAGCGATCGGCATGCACGAATCGACCGTCAGCCGCGTGACCTCGAACAAGTTCCTCAATTGCCCGCGTGGGACTTACGAGCTGAAGTACTTCTTCAGTTCGGGCGTCGCCTCGGCGGACGGCGAGGGCGGGGCCTCGGCCGAGGCGGTCAAGGCGGCGATCCGCCAACTCATCGATGCCGAGGATGCGAAGGCGATCCTGTCCGACGACGCGCTGGTGGACCTGCTGAAGGGCAAGGGCTTCGAACTCGCCCGGCGTACCGTCGCCAAGTACCGCGAGGCGATCGGGCTCGGCAGTTCGGTGCAGCGTCGCCGCCAGAAGGCACTCGCAGGCGCGCGTTGATTTCGCGCGCTATTGCAATGCAGCGCATGCTAACCACGCTGATCATGTGGGCGCCCTGTTAAATACTTGGCATGTTTAGTAAAAAGTAATTTGCAAGAATTATGACTGTGTTATCTTCTCGCTGACCGGTGCCGTACCTGCGGTGAACGGCAGGATACGGGCCGCTGTTGAGGAGAAGCCCATGTCTTATGTCGACGGGAATTCCGGAAGTACACGCAAGGCCCTGACTGGTGGTGCCGTCGTCCTGATCCAGGGCGGTCTGGCACTGGCGCTGATCAACGGTTTCGCGGTGACCTTCTTCGAGAAGGAGAAGCCGCCGCACCTTGCCAGCGAGTTCTTCCCCACCAAGCCTGTCACCCCGGACCTGCCGCCACCTCCGACCGCAGAGCCGGACCAGAAGCTGGTGCGCGACACGCCGATCAGCGCGCCGCTGCCGCGCTTGGACATCACGCCCAAGGCTGCGATCACCGGCGTCACCGTCGATCCGATGCCGGTAAGCGGCGCCACCGAGTTCAGCAGCGACTTCGTGCTGCCCTCCACCGCGCCGAGCGAACCGGCGGCCCGTTTCACGCCCAAGGTCGCCCGGCCGCGTGGAAATGTCGCGGGCTGGGTCACCACTGCCGACTACCCGACCGCCGACATTCGCGCAGGGAATACCGGGACGGTGCGCTTCCGCCTCGCCATCGATGCCGATGGCCGCGTGTCGGGCTGTACGGTCACGCAGTCGAGCGGCTTTCCCGGCCTCGATGCGGCGACCTGCCGCAACGTGACCCGGCGCGCCCGCTTCGATGCGGCGAGCGATGCCACCGGCGGCAGGGCTGCAGGGACTTACGACGGGACCATCCGCTGGGTGATCCCGAACGACTGAAGCGCCCTTGGCGGCCTTCGGGTCGCCCGGCCGGGGTGTGGCTCGTTCCGCCAACCAGAGCCCGCTCCGGCCGTCAATTATGGCGGGAACTTGTGGGGCGGACGCGGGTTTAGTGATTGTGTCCCCGGTCAAGGGCGGTCTTCAGGGGCCGCCCTTCCATTTTTTGGGGCCGCTTATCCTCCCTGTCGCGCAGCGATGGGGAGGTGGCAGCCCGCAGGGCTGACGGAGGGGATTCTCCCCCTCCACCCCTCGCTACGCGAGCGGTCCCCCTCCCCATTCCTTCGGAACAGGGAGGATTCCTACAACAGCGATAACTGCCCGTCCTTCGCGGGCCGCGCGTCTTCCTCGCGCTGCTCAAGCGCCGAAAGCGTCAGGCCCATCAGGCGGATCGGCTGGGGCAGGGGCAAGTGGTCCTCCAGCAAGGCATGGCCGATCGCCGAGAACTCCGCCTTGTCCGCCACGAAATGATGCAGCGACCGCGCGCGGGTCAGCGTCTGGAAGTCGGCGTAGCGCAGTTTCATCGTCACCGTCCGCCCCCGCGCGCCGGAGCGTTCGATGCGCTCCCACACCGTATCGACGATGTGGTCCATGGTTTCGCGCAGGGCCACCGGATCCTCGATGTTCTCGAAGAAGGTGCGCTCGCCGCCTACCGACTTGCGCGGGCGATCGGCACGTACCTGGCGCAAGTCGACGCCCCGTGCGGCGCGGAACAGGTACTCGGCGAAGCTGCCGAAGTTGGCGCGCAGGAAGGCGAGGTCCTTGCCCGCAAGGTCGGCGCCGGTCTCGATGCCGAGGCGCGCCATCTTCTCCGCCCCGCGCGGGCCGACGCCGTGGAAGCGGCGCACCGGTAGCCCGGCGACGAACTGCGCGCCCTCGCCGGGGCGGATGACGCAGAGGCCATCGGGCTTGTTCTGGTCGCTGGCGAGCTTGGCGAGGAACTTGTTGTAGGACACCCCGGCACTGGCGGTCAGCCGTGTGTCGGCCTTGATCCGGCGGCGGATTTCCTGCGCGATGCGGGTGGCCGAGCCGATGCCCTTGAGGTCGGCGGTGACGTCGAGATACGCTTCGTCGAGCGAGAGCGGTTCGACATGGGGGGTATAGTCGAGGAAGATCGCGCGGATCTGCTGGCTGACCTCGCGGTAGACCTCGAAGCGCGGCTTGCGGAACACGAGGTCCGGGCAAAGGCGAACGGCGCGGGCGGAGGGCATTGCCGAACGCACGCCGAACTTGCGCGCTTCGTAGCTTGCCGCCGCCACCACGCCCCGTCCGGACGAGCCGCCGACCGCTACGGGAAGCCCCCGGATCGAGGGATCGTCACGCTGCTCGACGCTGGCGTAGAAGGCGTCCATGTCGACGTGAATGATCTTGCGCAGGCCGTCGGCCTCGTCCTCTCCCGATCCGGGGCGATGATCGTCCTGCGAAAACATGTGATATCATATAGCGCTGTTCGGGCCGAATGCGCCATCCGGAGCGGGATTTCACTGGCCATCCAATGCCAAGTGCGGCATGCGCCAGCGCATGACCTCCCCCGCACCACGCTCCGACAAGTTCCCGATGGGGGAGCTCGAATTCGTCGTCATGATGGCCTCCTTCCAAGCCCTGCAGGCGCTGGCGATCGACGTCATGCTGCCGGCGCTCGGCGCGATCGGCACCGACCTGCACTTGGCCGACCCCAACCGGCGCCAGCTGATCGTCGGCGTGTTCCTGATCTGCTCGGGGCTCGGTTCGCTGTTTCCGGGGGCGCTGGCCGACCGTTTCGGGCGGCGTCCGGTGGTGCTGACGGCGATCACTTCCTACGTGCTGCTCTCCATGGTCTGCGCGGTTTCGGCCAGCTTCGAGTTGCTGCTGATCGCGCGCGGCATGATGGGCTTCGTGACCTCGGCGATGATCGTCATGCCGATGACCATCCTGCGCGACCGGTTCGAGGGCGACCGCATGGCGCGCAGCCAGTCGCTGATCGCGATGACCTTCATGGTGGTGCCGATGATCGCGCCGATGCTGGGGCAGACGGTGCTGCTGTTCGCGGGATGGCGCTGGATCTTCGGGATCATGGGCGGTCTTGCCGCCTGCGTCTTCGCCTGGGCATGGACTCGCCTGCCGGAAACGCTGCACCCCGATTTCCGCCAGCCCGTGCGCTTCGGCGTGATCGCGGGGAACATGGGGCTGGCGCTGAAGGAGCGCGCGTCACTCGGCTATTTCCTGGGCGCGGCCTTCGTGCAGGCGGCGCTGTTCGGCTACATCAACAGCGCGCAGCAGCTGGTGGGCGAGCACTTCGGCGCGGGCACGATGTTCCCGGTGATCTTCGGCTGCATGGCGCTGGTGATGGCCTGCACCAACTTCGCCAACGCCCGCATCGTCGAGCGGTTCGGTGCGCGGCGCGTCTCGCACGCGGCCCTGCTGTGCTACATCGCGGTGGGCGCGCTTCATCTCGTGCTGGCGATGCGGGGCGAGGGGTTGTGGACCTTCCTGCCGCTGATGACGCTGTCGATGTGCATGCTCAGCTTCATCGGCTCGAACTTCCAGGCGATCTCGCTGCAGCCTTTCGCGCGGATCGCGGGGGCGGCGGCATCGGTCATGGCGTTCGTGCGCATGGTGCTGGGGGCGACGCTGGGGTCGCTGATCGGACAGGCTTACGACGGCACCGCGCGGCCGATCATGGCGGCCATGGTGATCTGCGGGCTGATCGCGCTGGTACTGGTGCTCTATTCGGAGGGCGGACGGCTGTTCCGCCGTCTCAACCCGCCGGAGTATTACCGCAATGCGCCTCCGCCAGTCGGTCACTGACGGGGCGCACGCGCTTTTTTATACCCTGCGGCCGCGGAACAGCTGCACGAGACCCACGACGATGGCGATCACCAGCAGCACGTGGATCAGCGCGCTGGAAACATGGAACACGACGAAGCCGAGCAGCCAGAGCACGATGAGGATGGCGGCGATGGTGAATAGCATGGACGTAGCTCCCAACAGTTGTGTGCGTGGGTAACGCCGGGTCCTACGGATTTGTTTCCGGTCTATTGCTTAGAGGGTTTCACGTCGTCCGGGACGACGAGAGGCGCGCCAGTTCGCGGCGCGATGGCCGGGGTATCGGCGCAGGGGCCGGTTCACGCTTGGCCTCGAAGAAGGCGCCCGCGATCAGGCGCAGCTTCTGCGGCGTGCTGACCCGCGCGCGGTGGTCCCATGCATGGGCGCCGAGGCGTTCGACCTCCCGCGCGATGCCGCCGTAGATGCCTGCCGCCGAAAGCACCGCCCAGCGCTGCCGGAATGCCAGCTTCGCCGCGCCGACGCGGGCGGAGGCCTCGTATTCGCGCGCCATCGCGCAGGCCCGCGCGACTTGCGGGACGAGGGCGTGGCGATAGTGCGGCTTGGTGATCTCGCCGGGGGGGATGTCAGCCTCCACCAGCCACTCGACCGGAAGGTAGCAGCGGCCGTTGGCGTCGTCTTCCCACACGTCGCGCACGATGTTGGCGAGCTGGAACGCGATGCCGAGGTCGCAGGCGCGGTCGAGCGTGTCCTCGTCGTCGGCGGGCACGCCCATGACGGCGGCCATCATCACCCCCACCGCGCCCGCTACGTGATAGCAGTAGCGCAGCATGTCGGTTTCGGAGCGCGGGCGCCATTCGGCGGCGTCGAGCGCGAAACCGGCGAGCACGTCCTCGACCATGGCGGGGGTGATCGGCGTCTCGCGCATGAGCTGGCCGAGCGCGTCGAAGGCGGGCGAGCCGGTTGCCTCCCCGGCCATCGCCAGTTCGGTGAGGGTGCGGATCGTGGCGAGGCGCGATTCGGGGTCGAGCTTGCCGGGGGTGGAGGCGCCGCCCCCATGTCCTCCACCGAACTCCTGCTCGTCGGCGATGTCGTCGCAGGCGCGGCACCAGGCGTAGAGCAGCCAGACCCGCTCGCGCGTTTCGCGGTCGAACAGGCGGCTGGCGGCGGCGAAGCTCTTCGACCCGCGCCGGATGGATTCGCGCGCCTCGGCGACGAGGGCGGCGCGGTTAAAGGGCATTGCCGCTGGTCTTTCGTTCACCCCACCCGTCGTCATTGCGAGCGAAGCGAAGCAATCCAGGGCGGCTTGAGACTGCCCTGGATTGCTTCGCTTCGCTCGCAATGACGAACGAGGGGGGGACAAGCCCTCCCTCGCCCGAACGGCAGGCCACGTGCATCACAGCGTGTTCGGGTCCATGTTCACGATCGGCACGATCGGCTGGTGCGCATGCATCCGGTCGAGCAGCGGCGCCAGTTCGGTATCGGCCAGCAGGATGCCCTGGTGCGCCGGACGCACGAAGCCGACTTCGGCCATGTGACGGTTGAACGCCAGCAGCCCGTCGTAGAACCCGAAGGCATTGAGCACGCCGACCGGCTTGTTGTGATAGCCCAGCTGCGCCCAGCTGACCGCCTCCCACAGCTCGTCCATGGTGCCGACGCCGCCGGGCAGGACGAGGAAGCCGTCGGACAGCTCGGTGAACTTGGCCTTGCGCTCGTGCATGGTCTTCACGATCGTCAGTTCGCAGTCGTAGTTGGCGACTTCGCCGCCCTTGCCGTCCTTGCCGGTGAGCGCTTCGGGGATGACGCCGATGCACTCGCCGCCCGCCGCCAGCGCGGCACCCGCGACGGCGCCCATGAGGCCGAGGCGACCGCCGCCGTAGACGACGCCGATGCCCTGCGTGGCAAGCGCGGTGCCGACGTCCGCGGCCAGCTGGACGTAGCGGGGATCGGCGGGAGTGGCGGAGCCGCAGTAGACGGCGAGACGCTTCATGTCAGTCAACTACCTTGATATTAACCAGCGCGCCCTCCGGAAGATCGCGCGTCTGCCGGGCGAGGTCACCCGTGATTTGGATGAGGCGGACGAAATCGATCCGCACCAGATTCTCGTGGGCATAGTCCCCGGCGACGAGCGCCTGCGGGGTGAGGCTGTAGACCTCGCCCGATGCGGGAGGCCCTAGCCGCTTTACCGCCGCATCGACAAGGGCGTCCGCGCGCCAGATCGCCTTCGTTTCATCGCGGGCCATGTGCGCCCTGGCCTCCGCTTCGGTGCCGAGCGGGGTGACTTCGCCGAGATCGGGATCGACGTAATGGAACGCGCCCGCATCGTCGGTGACGAGCATGTGCCCCATCAGGCTGTGCGCGACGACCTCGGCGAAGTGCACGCCGGTCCAGCCCCATGCGGCATTGAGGGCGTGGACTTCCCGGCTCACCTGAGGTCTTCCAGCATCAGCTTGGCGGTGGCCTTGGCGCTGCCGACGACGCCGGGAATCCCCGCGCCCGGATGCGTGCCCGCGCCGACGAGGTAGAGGTTCTTCAGCTTGTCGTCGCGGTTGTGGCCGCGGAAGAAGGCGCTCTGCGTCAGGATCGGCGAGAGGCTGAAGGCATTGCCCTTCCACGCGCCGAGGTCCGCCTCGAAATCGGGCGGGGCGTAGTGGAAGCGGGTGACGATGCGGTCCTCGATGTCGGGGATCAGGCGGCGGCCGACTTCGCGGATCACGCGCTGTTCCAGCACCGGGCCGACTTCCGCCCAGTCGATCGGCAGCTTGCCCATGTGGGCGACGGGGACGAGCGCGTAGAAAGTGCTCTTGCCCGGCGGCGCCATCGAGGGATCGGTGACGGTCGGGTGATGGAGATAGATCGAGAAATCGCGCGGCAGCACGCCATGCTCGAAGATGTCGTCGAGCAGGCCCTTGTAGCGCGGCCCGAACAGGATCGTGTGGTGCGGGATGCCGGGCCAGGTGCCCTCCAGCCCGAAGTGCACGACGAACAGGCTTGGCGAGAAGCTCTTCTTGGTGAGGCTCCTGGCCATCTCCTTGCCGCGCACCGTGTCGCCGAGGAGGCTGGCGTACGTATGCATGAGGTCGCCGTTGGAGGCGACCGCGTCGAAGCGTTCGCGCCAGCCGCTCTCGCATTCCACTTCGGTGACCTGATCGCCGATGGTGTGGACCTGCCGGACCTTGTCGCCGACGCGCAGCGTGCCGCCGAGCCGCTCGAACAGGTTCGCCATACCCTGCGCCAGCTTGTTGGTGCCGCCCTTGGTCCACCACACGCCGCCGTCCTTTTCCAGCTTGTGGATCAGGGCGTAGATCGCGCTGGTGCTCATCGGGTTGCCGCCGACCAGCAGGGTGTGGAACGAGAGCGCCTGGCGCAGGTGCTCGTCCTTCACGTAGTGCGAGACCATCGAATAGACCGAGCGCCACGCCTGATAGCGCATCATCGCGGGCGCGGCCTTGATCATGCTGGAGAAGTCGAGGAACGCCTCGTGCCCCAGCTTGACGTAGCCTTCCTGCCAGACCCCGGCGGCGTAGCGTTCGAATTCCTCGTACCCGGCAAGGTCGCCGGGGGCGACGCGGGCAATCTCGCGGCGCAGGGAACCTTCGTCGTTCGAGTAGTCGAAGGTGACGCCGTCGGTCCAGTTGAGGCGGTAGAACGGCATGACCGGCATCAGCGTCACGTCGTCGGCGATGTCGTGGCCGGAGAGCTTCCACAACTCGCGCAGGCATTCCGGATCGGTGACGACGGTGGGGCCGGCATCGAAAGTGAAGCCCTCGCGCTGCCAGGAGTAGGCGCGGCCGCCCACCTTGTCGCGCGCCTCGATCAGGGTGGTGGCGATGCCGCTGCTCTGGAGCCGGATCGCGAGGGCGAGGCCGCCGAAACCGGCGCCGATGACGCAGGCTTTCTTCACGAGACGGCTCCCAGATCAGCCAGCGGACGCCCGCGCCCGGTCAGGCTGGCGAGCGCCGCGCCCACCGGCACCGGCGGCTTTCCGGCCAGCACGCGCGCCATGTCGAGCGGGGTCGAGCGGCCTGCGTAGAAGCGTTCGATCAGCCCTTCGGGCAGCGTGTAGAAGCGCGCCAGCATGCGCCAGCGATCCGGGCCGTGTGCGGCGCCGAAGAGCATCTTGCTCAACATTCGATAGAAGCGCCCTTGGCGCCAGTGCTGTGCGGCCCTGTCATGACTGGTCCTCAATAGGGCGGACCCGGAGAGATTGTCGAGGCTGGTCAGGTAAAGCGCGAATCTTGTCGCATCGGGAATCGAGTAGGATGTCAGCGGATGGCACAAGGCGGCGCGGGTTCCGGCACGCGGCAGGGGGCTTCCGGCGCGCCAGAATGCCTCGAAATCCCCCTCGGCGATGACGGGAAGGACGCCGGTTTCCTCGTAGGCAACGCTCTCGACCTGCCAGCCTTGCGCGCGGGCATAGTCGGCGATGCGGGTGCGCAGGGCCGGGAGGTCGAGGTCGGAGGTATCGGAATAGTACGTATCCTCGACGAAGACCTCGGTATCGGAGAAGGGCAGGCAGTAGACGAAGCGGTAGCCGTCGATCTGCGCGACGGTGGCATCCATCACCACCGGCCGCGCCAGCCCATGCGGCGAAGCGAGGCGCAGCGACAGCCCGACGAACTTCTGCCAGCCGCCTGCCATGTGCGGCAGGCCCCGGCTCCCCCGCGCGTCGATCACCGCCCCGGTGGCGAAGCGGCGACCATCGGACAGGGTGACGCTGGTGGCGTCGGCGTGCCCGACTTCGAAGCCGGTGACGATGGCGTCGGCGGGCAGCGCTGCGCGCACCGCCGCGTCGAGCTTTGTGCCCGTTGCGCTCCGGTAGGGTGTCGTTAGGTGCCGCCTGGTGCCGGGAAAACGCACCTCGTAATCGTCCCAACGGGCAACGACGATGGGGTCCAGCAGCGCCTCGCCGCCTTCGGGCAGGTCGCTGGCGAAGAAGGACCAGACGTGTTCCCCGCCAAGTCGCTGATCACGCTCGAATATCGCCACACGAAGGTCCGGTCGCCGCGCCGCGAAGGCAAGCGCGATCAGCCCGCCGGCAAGGCCGCCGCCGAGTATCGCGAGGTCACAGAACGCCGGATCGGCCGATTTTTGCTGCATCGCGGCGTTGTTTAGGCACTGCGAACGATTGCTGCAACTTGGCAGACCCCTCGCTTTACTGCATGTTCGTGACGATGACAGGGCAACTCACAGGCCAACTGGCCGTTTGCGACGCCGCATCGGGGGATGCGGCCGCAATAGCCGAGATTTACGCGCACTACGTGCTGGAAAGCACCGCGACGTTCGAGACCGAACCACCCGACGAGGCGGAATCGGAACGGCGGATCTGTGAGCTTATCAAGGGCGGCTATCCCTTCCTCGTCATGCGCGACGATGACGGCAAGGTGCTCGGCTTCGGCTTTGCCCAGCGCTACGGCCCGCGTGCGGGCTATCGCTACAGCGTCGAGACGACGATCTACGTGTGCCAGGACAGCCTGAACCGCGGGATCGGCAGCGCGCTGCTTCAGGAACTGCTCACCGAGTGCGAGAAGCGCGGTTTCCGGCAGGCTTTTGCGGTGATCGCGGCCTCGGAACCGGCCTCGGTCGTGCTCCACGCGCGGGCGGGGTTCCTGCCGGTCGGTACGCTGACGGCGGCGGGCTGGAAGCACGGTCAGTGGATCGACGTGTTCCTCATGCAGCGCCGCCTCGGCGACGGCAACGAGACGCTGCCCGAAGGTGCCGCGGCATCCTGAACCTCGCGGGACGCTCGCCCCTGCTGCCGCATCGTCCGGCGGCGTGGCTGGCGCTTTGTCTTGGCCTTGCGCTGCTTTTGGTTGAGCTTGCGATGGGCCGCCCGGGCATCTGCCCTTGCGGCGTCGTCCGGTTCTGGGCGGGGGATGTGCAGTCGGACCAGAACAGCCAGCAGGTGGCTGACTGGTACAGTTTCAGCCACGTCATCCACGGGCTCATCTTCTACGGAATCGCGCGTGCGCTCTGGCGGTGGACTGCGCTGGGCCGCGTCCTGTCGCCGCGCTGGGCCTTGCCGCTGGCGGTGGCGTTAGAGGGAGGCTGGGAACTGCTGGAGAACTCGCCCCTGATCATCGATCGCTACCGTTCAGTCACGATCAGCTACGGTTACAGCGGCGACAGCGTGCTCAACTCGCTGAGCGACGTGGGGTGGATGGCGCTGGGTTTCATTGTCGCCGCGCGCCTTCCGGCCCGTGCCAGCGTGGCTCTGGCGCTTGTGTTCGAGGCGTTCACGCTGTTCATGATCCGGGACAACCTGACCCTCAACGTCCTGATGCTGGTGCACCCGATCGAGGCGGTGCGTGACTGGCAGTCGTCGGTCTGAAAGCCACGCGAGGCAACTGTTAGGTCCCGCAAAGCGTTGGTCTCCCAAGATCTTCAGGGGACCGTCATGAATTCACGCCTTGTCTTACGGATTTGCACGGCATCTGCCGCCCTTCTTTCGATGCCCGCCATCGCGCAGGAGGCGCCGCAGCAACAGCCGGCCGAGAACGTCCTCGACGGCGATTACCTGACGGTCGGCGTCGGCGCGGTCTATGTTCCCAGTTATCGCGGCTCGGATGACTACATCCTCTCGCCGGTGCCGCTGGTGCGCGGCCATTTCAAGGGCGTGGACATCAATCCGCGCGTTGCGGGCGTGGCGCTGGACTTCATTCCCGACGACAAGGATTCGGGCATCGGCTTTTCGCTGGGGCCGGTCGTCACGGCCTCGTTCAATCGCAACCGGCGCGTGCGGGACGAGGTCGTGCGGGCGGCAGGCAAGCTCGATCCGGCGATCGAGGTCGGCGTCAGCGCGGGCGTGACCAAGTACCGCGTGCTGCACGACTACGATACGCTCACGCTGTCGAGCGACGTGAAGTGGGACGTGAACGGTGCCTACAAGGGCATGGTCTGGTCCCCCGCGATCAGCTACACGACGCCCCTGAGCCCGGCGATCGTCACGGTGCTGGCGGTCAGCGCTCGCCGTGTCGATGACAAGTTCGCGCGCTACTATTACTCGGTGAATCCCGGGCAGAGCCTTGCGAGCGGGCTGCCGGTCTACAATGCCAAGGGCGGCTGGGACAGCGTCAACACCTCGCTGCTGATGGCTTATGACCTCTCCGGCGACGTGCGCGACGGTGGGCTTTCGGTGTTCGGAGTGGCGAACTATTCGCGCATGCTGAACGACGGCAAGGACACGCCGTTCACCTCGCTGCGGGGCAGTGCGAACCAGTGGGTCCTGGGCGCGGGCGTGGCCTATACGTTCTGATGCGGGGAGCCTTCGACGGCTTCGATCACCTTCCGGCGCAAGTCAGGCAGCACTTCCGCTTCGAACCACGGGTGCTTCGCCATCCACAGCCGGCTGCGCCACGCCGGATGCGGAAGGGGGAACAGTCCTTCCGGCGCCTCGCGCCACCGTCGCACCGTTTCGGTGAGGTTGGGCGCGAAGCCGCGCGGCAGGTAGCGTTTCTGGGCGTACTGCCCCACCAGCAGGGTCAGGCGCCGCTGCGGCAGTTCGGCCAGTAGCGGCGCGTGCCAGCGCGGGGCGCATTCGGGGCGAGGGGGCTTGTCGCCGCCGCTCGCCTTGCCCGGATAGCAGAAGCCGGAGGGCATCTGCGCGACTTTCGCGGTGTCGTAGAACATGGCCTTGTCGAGCCCCAGCCAGCCGCGCAGCCGGTCGCCGCTGTCGTCGTCCCAGCCTATGCCGCTGGCATGGACCTTGCTGCCCGGCGCCTGCCCGATGATGAGCAGGCGCGCGGAGGGGCTGGCCGCGACGAACGGGCGCGGCTCGAAGCCCAGCGCCGTCTCGCACAGGCGGCAGGCGCGGATTTCGCCGAGCAGGGCGTCGAGGGTCGCGGAGGCCATCTACCGCAGATGGCCACCTTCCTTGCCTGAGACAAGGCGTGCCCTGTTACCCCGCCTTGTCGAGAGCGGCGACGGGGTCCTTGGCGATCTGCGGATAATACGTCTCGAGCATGGCGTGCCAGTCCGCCGGAAGGTCTTCGAAGCGCTTCACCTTGCCGCCGTTGCCGAACAGGTTGAGCGTACCGGGGCGATCGCCCATCCGCAGCCATTCCGGCCAGCTGCGCACGTCGTTGGACTGCACCCGCGTGTCGACGTTGGTGACCGCCGGGTCCAGCACCAGCGCGCTTGGCGCGGACAGGGTGCTCACTTCGTTCAGATAGGACACCGAGCCGTCGGGAGCGGTCACTCTGGCGTGCGAGCGGTCGCGCACCGCGATCTCGCCGGTGCGCAGGGTGAAGGGCACGGCGGGGGTGTGGACGTGCTCGAAACGGGGCGCGCCCGGAATATCGGGAATGTCGATCTCGTTGGTCGCCGAAACCCGCACGCGCGTGGGGATCGGGCCGCGACCGCCGACTTTCACGGTCTCTCCCGTGATCGGGTTGCGGAGGTCGGTGAGGCGACGGCCGGTGTCGATATCGACGCGGAAGCTGATCTCCAGGTCGATCAGCTCGAAACTGCCGTCGGCGTTGTGCGTGATGCGCTGGATCGATCCGAGATTGATCGCATAGACCGGGATCAGGTCGCCGCCCGTCGCGGCCATGTACGGACCCTTGATCCACGAGAAGACCAAGCCGTCGTCCGTGCGATAGCGCAGCTTGCGATAGATCAGCGAAGCGTCGGCTGCATTGGCGGTGTCGAGCAGGCGCTTCTTCGGCGTTGCCGCCGCCGCCGGAAGCGAGGCTGCGGCAAGCGCGGTGGCGCCCAGTCCCAAGGCGGTTCGTCGGTTCAGTTTTGCCGCGTCGTTCTGCTCGATCATTTTACACTCCCCTTACTGCGATCGAGAAAGTTGATCGTTATCGGAGGAGCAACAAGCATGCGGCACGGGATTGGTCGCGTCTCGGATAGCGATGGGCTCAGCCCGCCACACGCATCTCCATGAGGGACGAGGAGTAAGGCACGATGAGGCTCTTCGCGCGGTCCCAGGCGCCGCGCAGCCAGGTGTCCTGCACGGCCGGATCGGGTGGGAGGATCGCGGGCATCGTCTCTCGCCCCTCTGCTCTCAGTGCCGCGTTCGCTTCGCAGGCGAGGAGGGCGAAGGAGGGAATCTCGCTGTCCTTCCATACCGCCGCCATGGCGAAGACCGGTTGGTCGGCGCAGGCGAACCAGCACTGGCGGCGCTTGCCATCCGTGGGCGAGGGGCGGCCCCACTCCATGAAGGCGGTGGCGGGGACTAGGCAGCGGAACTCGCTGTTGCGCAAGTTGCCGATCCAGAACGGGCTGTCGAGGTTGCGCACCGTCAGGATGCCGCGCTGTTCGTGGACCGAGGGAGGCGGCGGTACGCCCCAGAGGCGCGGGATCATCCGGCGCGGGGTGCGATAGTGCGGCCTCGGCCCGGCGATCGCCTCTCGCCCTGCCGTGATGACCGGCGCGAACTGCCCGGGCGCGACGTGGCCGCCGTCCCACGGGTCATTGCCGGATTCGGCCCCGAAGGAGCGCGCGACATGCGGCGCGGGCGCGTCGAGGCGATAGAGCATCGGCATGGGCTCAAGCCTCTAGACCCCGCCGATACGCGCGTCTATCACTGCGCCGTCCCCGGGGAGCCAGCAAGTGGCTGAGAGTTGTGGGTATGCTCCACAAGACCCGTTGAACCTGAACCCGTTAGTACGGGCGGAGGAAGTGGAGCGTCGGGTTTGAGCATGTTTCAACGCCCGCAATGCGTCTCTTTTTTCGTCCCATGGAGAAAAAGAGAGGCAATCCATGGCAGACATCAATTCCAAGCTCGAGATCGGCGTGACCACCGGCCCCATCCGTGGATCGAGGAAGATCCACGTCGGCCCGCTGGGCGTGGCGATGCGCGAAATCCACCTCGAACCCGGCAGCGGCGAGGCCCCGGTGCGGGTCTACGACACCTCCGGCCCTTATACCGATCCTGATGTCACGATCGACATTTCGGCGGGCCTCGCCCCCAAGCGCCGCGAATGGATCACGGCGCGCGGCGACGTGGAGGATTACGCCGCGCGCGAGGTGAAGCCCGAGGACAACGGCATCAAGGGGCCTGACCGTTCGGCAGGGGTTCCGGCCTTCCCCAACGTCGTCAGGCGGCCCTTGCGCGCGAAGGCGGGCATGAACGTCAGCCAGATGCACTACGCCCGGCGCGGGATCATCACGCCGGAGATGGAATATGTGGCGGAGCGCGAGAACCTCGGCCGCGCCATGCTCAAGGAATACGTGCGCGACGGGCAGGCCAGAGATGGTGAAAGTTGGGGCGCATCGATCCCGGACTACGTGACGCCCGAGTTCGTGCGCGAGGAAGTCGCGCGCGGCCGCGCCATCATCCCCTCCAACATCAACCACCCCGAAAGCGAGCCGATGGCGATCGGGCGCAATTTCCTGGTCAAGATCAACGCCAATATCGGCAACTCTGCTGTCGCGTCGGACGTGGCGAACGAGGTCGACAAGATGGTCTGGTCGATCCGCTGGGGCGCCGACACCGTCATGGATCTTTCGACCGGGCGCAACATCCACGACACGCGCGAATGGATCATCCGAAACTCGCCCGTGCCGATCGGCACCGTGCCGATCTATCAGGCGCTGGAGAAAGTCGGCGGCATTGCCGAGGACCTGACCTGGGAAGTCTTCCGCGACACCCTGATCGAACAGGCCGAGCAGGGCGTCGATTACTTCACCATCCACGCCGGGGTTCGCCTGCCCTTCGTGCCGCTGGCGGCGAAGCGCGTCACCGGCATCGTCAGCCGCGGCGGCTCGATCATGGCCAAGTGGTGCCTGGCGCATCACAAGGAATCGTTCCTCTACGAACGCTTCGACGAAATCACCGAGATCATGAAGGCCTACGACGTCGCCTACTCGCTGGGCGATGGCCTGCGCCCCGGCTCGATCGCGGATGCCAACGACGAGGCGCAGTTCGCCGAACTCTACACGCTGGGGGAACTGACCAAGCGCGCCTGGGAGCAGGACGTGCAGGTCATGATCGAGGGGCCGGGCCATGTGCCGATGCACAAGGTCAAGGAGAACATGGAAAAGCAGCTGGCCGCCTGCGGTGAGGCGCCGTTCTATACCCTCGGTCCGCTCGTCACCGACATCGCTCCAGGCTACGATCACATCACCAGCGGCATCGGTGCCGCGATGATCGGCTGGTACGGCACGGCGATGCTCTGCTACGTGACGCCCAAGGAGCACCTCGGCCTGCCCGACCGCGACGACGTGAAAGTCGGCGTGGTTACTTACAAGCTGGCCGCCCATGCCGCCGATCTGGCGAAGGGCCACCCGGCGGCCAAAGTCCGCGACGATGCGCTGTCTCGCGCCCGTTTCGAGTTCCGCTGGCGCGACCAGTTCAACCTGTCGCTCGATCCCGACACGGCGGAGCAGTACCACGACCAGACGCTGCCTGCGGAGGGCGCGAAGTCGGCGCATTTCTGCTCGATGTGCGGGCCGAAGTTCTGCTCGATGAAGATCAGCCAGGAAGTGCGCGAGTTCGCCGCGAAGCAGAACCAGCCGGTTGAAACCTTCGTCGCCGCCGAAGAGGCGGAGGCCGGCATGGCCGAGATGAGCAAGGTGTTCCGCGAAACCGGCAGCGAACTCTACATGGGTTCGGGGGGGCGCGAGCACGACTGAAACGATACGTGTCCGCCGTCATTCCCGCCCGGGCGGGAATGACGGCGTCGCATCGGAAGGCGCGCGCTACCGGCGGTCTATGAGCGATGTTCCCGGAGGCGCCGGGCCTTCAGGCCTGCGGGCGCGTCGAGTTGAAGAACAGCGCCTGGCTGATCGTTGCGCGCACGGTGGTTTCCTGGAACGGCTTGGTCACGAGGTAGGTCGGCTCCGGCCGCTCGCCGGTCAGCAGGCGTTCCGGGTAGGCGGTGATGAAGATCACCGGCACTTCGCCGAACTTGAGCAGGTCTTCCACCGCATCGATGCCCGAGCTGCCATCGGCCAGCTGAATATCGGCAAGGACGAGGCCGGCGGGGTGCTTCTCGAAGATTTCGATCGCCTGCTTGTGCGTGGCGGCGGTGCCGACGACGGTATGGCCAAGGTCGGTTACGAGACCTTCCAGCTGCATCGAGATCAGCGGCTCGTCCTCGATGATGAGGACGCGGGTTGCGCTTTCCCCTTCGATCTCTGCAATCGCCTGGGAAACCAGCGCATCGACTTCCTCGACCTCGAGGCCGAGGATCGTCGCGGTTTCCTCGCGCGTGAATTCCTCCACCGAGGTCAGCAGCAGGGCCTGGCGGTGCGTCGGCGCGACGGCGGCGAGGCGCTCCTGCGCGGCCTGCTCGTGCCCGCCGCCGATGTCGCCCGCGGGTTCCTCGACATGGCCGGTCGACCAGATGCGCGTGAAGGCCTCATACAGCGCGGCGCGGCTGCGGGCGATGGCATCGCGCAGCGAGCGGTCGGCGAGGGCCGCTTCCAGCGTCGCGCGGACATAGGCGTCGCCCGAGTGCTGCGAGCCGGTGAGGGCGCGCGCGTAGCGGCGCAGGTAAGGCAGCTGGATCGCAATCTGATCAGAGACGGACATTCAAGTTCCTCAAGGCCTATGGGGGAAGTTGGCTTCCCGATTGCACGTCGATGGGCGCCCTTTGCGCCTGAAGGCCGGTGTCGTTTGTCTGACTCCGCCGGGCGTATAGGGCAACCGGAAAATTTTTTGCGGTGAGACGCTTTTTCGGGAACCAACGAAGGGGCGCTACGTTCCCACAATATCACCACTGGCTCCCCCACCCCCCCCGCAAACCGGTGGTGATCCGATCCCGGAGGCCCTCGCCCACTCAAGTGGACGGGGGCCTCAATTTTTATGGGCCATGATTGTTCCGCCGATCCTGCGGAAATACGGCAAAGTTTTTCGGGAAGTTTTTCGGTCTGGCGCTGATTTCTGTCGCTTCCGCAACGAAATGGGCGATTTCAGGACATTGCCGGGAACTATTTTCGCCGCACCGCCGTTAGCTATCCGACTGGTTTTCTCAGAGGAGGGTAACGCAATGTCGACTGTTGTCGAAGCAGGCGTCGAAGGGGTCCAGCCCGAAAAGGTCGCGCTCAGCGACCGTGATTTCCGCCGCGCGCTGGCAGAGGTAGCGCCGCACCTGCGTGCATTCGCGCGCGGTCTGTGCGGCTGCCGTGACCGCGCCGACGATCTGGCGCAGGAAGCCATGCTGCGGGCATGGGCGGCGCGCGAGCGTTATGCCGCGGGCACCAACTTCAAGGCGTGGACCTTCACCATCCTGCGCAACCATTTCTACTCCGAAGCCCGCCGCGCCCGCTTCCATGGCGAGTACGACGAACTGGCTGCAGAGCGCATCCTGCGCGCCGAAGCCAGCCAGGAAAGCGCCGTCGAACTGGCGGACGTCCTGCGCGCGCTGACCGCCATTCCCGAAACCTATCGCGAGGCCCTCGTGCTCGTAGCGGCCGGCAACCTCTCCTACGAGGAAATCGCCGATATCTGCGGTATCGCGCTTGGCACCGTTAAGAGCCGCATCTGCCGCGCCCGCGCGATGCTCTCCAAGATCATCGAATCCGGCCAGCTGCCGGACTTCCGCCACAACTTCGTGCTTGGCGGCGAGGCGATCGACGCCTTCTTCGGCGAACTGGTGAAGATCGCCAACGTCAATGCCGACACCGCTCGCCTCGCCCAGCGCGTGGCTGCCTGAACCGGGACAACGTACCTTGGATGCGATGGTGGCCAACTCCGGGAAAATCCTCATCGTCGAGGACGAGTTCCTGGTAGCGCTGCAACTGGAAGATATCCTTGCCGATGGCGGCCATGCCGTCGTCGGCACGGTTCCGGACATGGCTTCGCTAGGCATGCTGGGTGATGTTCCTGATGTGGCGCTCGTCGATCTCAACTTGCGCGACGGGCTCACCGGCCCGGCCATCGCACGCGATCTCTCCGGCCGTTACGGCGTGCGGGTGATCTACGTCACCGCCAATCCCGGCCAGATCGACACCCCGGCGCCTACCGCGATCGGGGTCGTCCAGAAACCCTTTACACGACAGGCGATCCTCGCGGCGATCTCCTATGCCCTTGCCGGATGCCCCGACAGCGCCCGGCCACAGGAACTGGAGCCGCTGCAACTGCGCACCTGACGTTTCACGAGTAGGAGAGGGGCCGCAAGAGCCCGGGCCTGATGACAAACACAACAGGGCCTGAGAAGAAGGCGAGAGGATGAGCCAAGTCGTCCTGCAATGCCTGCAATACTATGGCGCCGCTGCGGGAACCGTGGCGGCGCTTATCGTATCGCTCGACCTCGGCCGCAAATGGACCGGCTGGGGCTTCGTCATTTTCGTCACCAGTTCGATCGCCCTGGTGGCCTGGGGATTCCTCGACGACAAGGCCGAGGGGATCGGGCTGCAGAACGTGGCGCTGTTCGCGATCAACTGCGTGGGCGTGTGGCGGTATCTGCTGCGGCGAAAAAGGCCCGGCTGACCCTTATCCTCCCTGTCGCGCAGCGATGGGAGGTGGCGGCGTACGAACGTCGGTGACGGAGGGGTTTGGTAGTTCCGT